>CAYRPD010000062.1:0-6299 GCA_964426095.1 uncultured Oscillospiraceae bacterium
AGCCGCAGATTTGGCTTGCCATGCCGACGGCGATGCCGGAGTTTGCCGAGACGAGGACATTGGGAAACGCCGTGGGCAGCAGGGACGGCTCTTTCATGCTGCCGTCATAGTTATCCACAAAGTCCACATTGTCCTTTTCGATGTCCTTGAACACCTCCGCGCATATCGCGGAGAGCTTAGCCTCGGTGTAACGCGAGGCGGCGTAGGACATATCGCGGGAGTAGACCTTGCCGAAGTTGCCCTTAGAGTCCACAAACGGCGTTAAAAGAGCCTCGTAGCCCGCTGAAAGGCGCACCATAGTCTCGTATATCGCCGCGTCCCCGTGCGGGTTGAGGCGCATGGTTTGGCCGACGATGTTCGCGCTTTTTGTGCGCGCGCCGGTCAGAAGCCCCATTTTGAACATCGTGTACAAAAGCTTGCGGTGCGACGGCTTGAACCCGTCAATCTCCGGAATCGCGCGCGAGACAATCACGCTCATGGCGTAGGGCATATAGTTTGTCTCCAGCGTCTCGGTGATCGGCTGCTCCAGCACTTCCGCGCGCAGCCCCACAACGTTGGGGTTTATCGGCTTTTTCTTTTCTTCTTGCTTCTTTTTGGCCATTATTAAGCTCTCTTATTAACCGTTTTTCTTCATTTTCTTGCCCGTTATGAGACTGCGGCGGCAGCTGGGGCAGGTGGTGGCGACAAACACGCCCGTCAAAATGCGCTTGCCGCAATGCGGGCAGCGGCACATCTTAAACATCACGTACACGGTGGCAATCATGATAACGAGCGTCAAAACCAAAAGGTAGGGCGCAACGGGGTTTCCCATCTGCTCGCATACTATGCCTAAGGCCGCGCTGATAACTGCCGCGGCGAAGAACTTTTTGACAAGCTCTCTGCCTTGAACAAAGGTGTTTTCGTAGACTTTTTTCATTTTTCTATCGCTCCTTATGAAATGTCGGCAAGATCTAAGTATTTATAGCCATACTCTGCAATATGGCTTTTGCGTCCTTCAAGATTGTCGCCCAGCAGCAGGTCGAATACCTGCGCCATGCGCTCTGCGTCCTCGGGCATTACCTTGATGAGGCGGCGCGTTTCGGGGTTCATCGTCGTCATCCACATCATGTCCGGGTCGTTTTCGCCCAAGCCCTTGCTGCGGCTGATAGAGGCCTTTGCGCCGTTGAGAGAGTCTATAATCTCGGCCTTTTCCCTGTCGGAGTAGGCAAAGTAGGTTTTGCCCTTGCTCTCTATCTCATACAGCGGCGACTCCGCGATGTACACATACCCCTCGCGGATGAGCGTAGGCACAAGGCGGTAGAGCATGGTGAGGATAAGCGTGCGAATCTGAAATCCGTCAACATCGGCATCGGTGCAGATTATGACCTTGTTCCAGCGGAGATTGGCAAGGTCGAAGCTTGATAGATCCTTTGTGTGCTTATCGCGCACCTCAACCCCGCAACCGAGGACTTTCAAGAGGTCTGTTATGACATCGCTTTTGAATATGCGCACATAGTCCGCTTTCAGGCAGTTGAGGATTTTGCCGCGCACAGGCATAATGCCCTGAAAGTCCCCATCTCGCGAAAGCTTACACGCGCCCAAGGCGGAATCGCCCTCAACGATGTAGATTTCGCGGCGGCTAGCGTCGCGGCTTCGGCAATCGACAAACTTCTGCACGCGGTTTGAAATGTCAATACTGCCGGAGAGCTTCTTTTTCATGCCCTGACGGGCGCGCTCGGCGGTTTCGCGGCTGCGCTTGTTGATGAGCACCTGCTCGGCTATCCTGTCCGCCTCGGGCTTATTTTCGATGAAATAAACCTCCAGCCGGGTTTTGAAAAACTCGGTCATTGCGGTTTGGATAAAGCGGTTGTTTATCGCTTTTTTGGTTTGGTTTTCGTATGAAGTTTGGGTGGAAAAGCAGTTGGTGACAAGCACAAGGCAGTCCTGCACATCTTGAAACTTTATGGGCGATTCGTTCTTTTGATACTTGCCTATCTGCTTTATATATGCGTCAATCGCGGATACGAACGCGCTTTTTGCGGCCTTGTCGGGCGCGCCGCCGTTTTCAAGCCAAGAGGAGTTGTGGTAATACTCTATCGCCTGTGCCTTGTTGGAAAAGCAGAATGCGGCGGAAAGCTTAACCTTGTATTCGGGCTTGTCCTCTCTGTCGCGGCCGCGCCGCTCGGCGGTGATGAACTCGGGCGCGGTGAGCGCGCCCTCTCCGGCAAGCTCCGCCACATAGTCCATAATCCCGTTTTGATAGCAGTAGTCACGCTCTTCAAACTTCCCGCCCCGTTCAAGCCGCAGGCGGAACGTAACCCCGGCGTTTACAACGGCCTGACGGTGCAGCACATCGTCAAAGTATTCTTCCGGGATATCTATATCGGTGAACACCTCGCGGTCGGGCCGCCAGCGGATTACGGTGCCAGTTTTCTTGCGGTCGGCAGGCTCAATAATAAGCTCCTGCCCCTTTTTGCCGAGGGGCTTGCCCTTTTTGAAGTGGAGCGTGTATTTGCACCCGTCACGGCGGACGGTGACATCCATGTATTCCGAAGCGTACTGCGTGGCGCACGAGCCGAGACCGTTTAGGCCGAGAGAGTATTCATAGTCGCCGCCGTCGGAGTTTTTATACTTACCCCCGGCGTACAGCTCGCAGAACACCAGCTCCCAGTTGAAGCGCTTTTCCGTGTTGTTCCAGTCCAGCGGGCAGCCGCGCCCTAAGTCCTCCACCTCGATGGATTTATCCTCAAAGTAGGTCAGCGTTATAAGGCTGCCGTAGCCCTCGCGCGCTTCGTCAATCGCGTTGGAGAGTATTTCAAATACCGCGTGCTCGCAACCGTCCAGCCCGTCCGAGCCGAAGATAACGCCCGGGCGCTTGCGCACCCTGTCCGCGCCCTTGAGCTGGGATATGCTGTCGTTGCCGTATTGCGTTGCGCTTTGTGCCATAAGTACATTTCCTTTTTCACATATTATATCAAGTCTATAGTATACCACAAATTGTGAACATTTCAAGCGTACAACTGCAATATGTAGTCTTTTGGGCTGTAAAAGCGGTGAGCGATACAGACTAAAGCACGGAGAACAAAAAAAGCGAGCCGTGCCTACACACAGCTCGCTTCGCGATAAAGCTTTAAGTTTTTCTTATTTTGAGAAAAACGCACTTGACCGCTTGACAATTTTCCGTTATGGTTGTATCCATATAATATAGTCTATACTATGGATAAGCCGCCGCGGCTTTATCTCTCTCGCCGCGTGTGGAGAACTTGTCCGGGTATATTATCTGCGCCGTGCCGAAAAATAACCTTGTCATTTTCTGCCTGTGCAGAGTGCGATACAGAGAAAGGAAACTAACATGGACTTGACCGGGATAATAGAAATTGCGGCAATTATAATTGCGCTGTATCTTTTTTTGAAGCTCCTCTCCGCGCCGCTGAAGCTGGCCATTAAGCTGCTGCTTCACGCCGCGTCCGGGTTTTTGCTGCTGCTGGTTGAGGAGATAATAGGCGGCTTTTTTGATTTTTCGCTCGGCATTACGTTTATAAATTGCCTCATCGCGGGCATACTCGGCATTCCGGGCGTGGTGCTTTTGGTGCTGGCGAAGCTATTTTTGTGAGTTAATCGCGATATCTTGCTTTTTCCCTGCAAATATTATATAGTATCATTAAGCGAACGGAGCTTTAGCAACATATAAGGAGTGTGATAAATTGAAAAAGCTGATGAGCGGCAATGAGGCCGTGGCGCGTGGGGCATATGAGGCGGGCGTGAACATTTGCTCGGCATATCCCGGCACGCCCAGCACGGAGATTTTTGAGCAGCTTCCGCAATATAAGGACGCGGTTTACTGCGAATGGGCACCGAACGAAAAGGTGGCGACAGAGGTGGCCTACGGGGCTTGCGTGGCCGGGGCGAGAACGCTTTGCGCGATGAAGCACGTGGGGCTGAACGTGGCCGCTGACCCTGTGTTTACGGCGGCTTACCTCGGCGTGAACGGCGGCTTTGTAGTCGTGACGGCGGATGACCCCAGTATGCACTCGTCCCAAAACGAGCAGGACAACCGCTGGTACGCCAAGCACGCCAAGATAGCCCTTGTAGAACCGGCAAACTCCCAGGAATGCAAGGACTTTATGAAAACCGCTTACGCGATATCCGAAGAATTTGATATGCCCGTGCTTTTCCGCACGACCACCCGCGTGTCGCACTCGAAAGGCATAGTGGAGCTTGGCGAGCGGAAAGAGCATGAAATCCCGCCTTATAAAAAGAACGCGGCCAAATTCGTCTGCACCCCGGCGCGCGCCTACACAAACCGGGCAAAGCTGGAGGGCAACTGGGAGCGTCTGCGCGAATACGCCAACCGCTGCGAGATAAACAAAACCGAGCTTCGCGGCGGCAAGATAGGCGTTATAAGCGCATCTATCGCGTATGAATACGCAAAGGAAGTTTTCCCTGAAGATACCTCGTTTTTAAAGCTCGGCCTTACATACCCCCTGCCTATGGAGCTTATCCGCGATTTTGCGTCCAAGGTGGAAACGCTTTATGTAATCGAAGAGCTTGACGGCTTTATGGAAGAGGAAATCAAGGCCGCAGGGATAAAATGCATCGGCAAAGAGCTTGTGCCCGCAATGTACGAGCTTGACCCGGAGCGTCTGCGCGAAGCGATATTCGGCACAGCGCCCGACACCCGCACGGTTGACGTTAAGCCCGCGCCGCGTCCGGCGGCACTTTGCCCCGGATGCCCGCACAGAGGGTTTTTCTACAGCGTGTCGAAGATCAAAAACGCCGTTGTCGCGGGCGATATCGGTTGCTACACGCTGGGGGCTGCTCCCCCGCTCAACGCGTCCGACACCTGCGTATGCATGGGCGGCGGGTTCTCCGTCGGCGCGGGGCTTGCGCGCGCGCTTGAATGCGGCGGGGAAAAGCGCCCCGTGTTCGGCGTTGTGGGCGATTCGACCTTCTTCCACAGCGGCATAACGGGCGCGGTGGAGATAATCTACAACAACGTGGATATGATTCCCGTGGTGCTCGATAACCACATCACCGGCATGACCGGCCATCAGGATAACCCCGGCACGGGCTATAACCTCTTGGGCGAGGTTGCGGCGGCGATAAAAATTGAGGACATTTTGCGCGCTGTCGGCTTTGAAAACATCATCATTGTTGACCCCAATGACCTTGCCTCCATGACAAAGGCGCTCAATGACGCGATGGCGAGCGAAAAGCGCGCGGCGGTAATCTGCCGCAGACCGTGCCTACTCATAAAGCGCGAAAAGCAGGAAAAGGCGCTTTGCCGCGTGGACGAAAATAAGTGCATAGGGTGCAAAAAGTGCTTGGGCGTGGGTTGCCCGGCGCTGATGATTAAAGACGGCAAATCCTGCATCAACCCGGCGCTTTGCGTAGGGTGCACGGTGTGCGCGCAGGTGTGCCCCGTGGGTGCGATAAGCCGGGAGGAGGGCTGATACATGAGTACGAAAACCGTTATTCTTTCCGGTGTCGGCGGGCAGGGCGCGATACTCACCGCGCGCGTGCTCGTAAACGGCCTTATGCAAGCGGGCTATGATGTAAAAATGAGCGAGGTACACGGCATGAGCCAGCGCGGAGGCAGCGTCACCACGCAGGTGCGCTTCGGCGAGCGGGTGCACTCTCCGCTTGTCGGCAAGGGCGCGGCGGACATTCTTGTGGCCTTTGAAAAAATGGAGGCCGTCCGCTATGCAGACTTCTTAAAGCCCGACGGCGTGGCCGTTATAAATGACTATGAAATGGCCTCCTCCGCCACGGCGGCGGGGCTTGCCGAGTACCCGGCCGGGTGCGTGGAAGCGATGGAGAAAACCTTTAAGTGCTATACGCTCAAGGCCGCCGATATCGCCGCCTCGCTCGGCACGGAAAAGTGCATGAACATTGTGCTTTTCGGCGCGATGACAAAGGCGCTCGCGCTTGACGGCATAGACTGGGAGAGCGTTATACGCGACACAGTCCCCGAAAAATTCGTTGAGCTTAATCTCGCTGCCTACCGCGCGGGAAGAGCGGCCGTATAATTAAAATCCACCCTGCGAAAAATATTTTTCGTCAGGGTGGAACTTTTTCATATAAACGCAGTCTAAGAGACTGTGAGCAAAGCTCATGACTACGATTAGGGAAGGATAAAAGGGAATTATGAAAAAGACAGTTGTAGCATTTGTGTGTGCGATTATCGCGGCCATGCTCTGCGCCTGCGGCGCGGCCAAGCTTGCTCCGGCAGATTTGAAAGAGAGCGATTACAACAACGTTGTCACAAACGACAAGGTTCAGCTTTTTGTAAAGCAGCGTACCGTAACCGATGAAACGGC
>CAYRPD010000062.1:6399-9182 GCA_964426095.1 uncultured Oscillospiraceae bacterium
CAAACGACAAGGTTCAGCTTTTTGTAAAGCAGCGTACCGTAACCGATGAAACGGCAGAAGTTACGCTCGACATGGAAAACCTCACCGAGCTTGACTACACCTACGATGCTGTGCAGCGCCTTGAAGTGTATGACGGGGAAAAGTGGCGCGTTGTGCCGGATAAGCAGGACGCTGTCACCATGCAAATCTACACCCTGCCCGCAAACAGCACGGACGAGATTAACTTCGTCATTGCTGAGCGTTACGACACTCTCACCGAGGGACGCTACCGCATAATCGTCCCCCTCGTGGGCGCAGACGGAGAGCAGGTATACGCCGCAGCGGAATTCGGCATAGGCCGCGCGGAGAAGTAAACTACAACTCAATATCGAAACAGTAAAACCGGCAGGGGAAACCCTGCCGGTTTTGCCGTGGTGCGGCTTAGTTCTTGCCGAAGAGATAGCCGTAATAGTCCTCGTTTTCTATTATACGCGAGAGGGAGAGCCTGTCGGCCACAAGCGCTTGCATCTCGGCGATGTACGCATCATCCGCGCTCTCGTCCTCGGCGGGGTAGAAGGTGCGCTCGTGGGTGTTGTAGTACCCCTTTTCCGTCAGCCAGCAGCTGTCGTTCCAGAATACAAGCCCCGCCTGCTCGCTCAACGCGTCCCGCCCGCCAAGCGTGCCTTTCGCGCTTGAATAAGCAGCACAGCGCCGCCGCCGCGAGCGCCACGGCGAGGGAAGAGACTATCCCGCCCGGAACGCCGGGGGAGAAAACGGATTGCTGCGTTGTCACGCGCAGCATAAGCTCTAAATATACAATGTCCGCCGCCAAAAGCGCGGCACCGGCGCGGGCGGAATACACCCCGCGTGCCCTCTTTGCCATACAAAAACCTCCGAACACCACAATATTTGTTATATCATAGCTAACTATTATACTTTGTTGCGTTTCAAATATCAAGTGATAAGGGACAAACAATTTAATTCTTGGGAGGCTTGAATTATGATTTAAATAAGAGATTAACACGGAGGGACGCGCATGGAGGCAAAGACA
Organism: uncultured Oscillospiraceae bacterium; assembly: GCA_964426095.1. Classification (GTDB taxonomy): domain Bacteria; phylum Bacillota; class Clostridia; order Oscillospirales; family Oscillospiraceae; genus Limivicinus. The sequence continues at coordinate 7,430 of CAYRPD010000062.1, forward strand.
AAAATAAGCTTTGACAACACTCAAAAGTACATTGAGCTGGGCTACAACATAGCGTATTACCGCAAGCATATGGGGCTGACGCAGGAGCAGCTGGCCGAGCGGGTGGGCATCAGCCGACAGCATTTGGGCGCGATAGAAGCGCCGAAGCTTTGCCGGGCGATGTCAATGGAGCTGCTTTTCAACCTGGCGCAGGTGCTGGAAATAGAACCGTACAAGCTTTTGATGTTCCGTGAATAAGTATGCACTGTGCAAACGTTTGTTGCATAGCAAATTACAGCGAAAAAGGCCGCAAAAAGCGATATATAATAAATTATTAACAAATAGTGCTTGACAGTAAAGGTTAAACGTAGTAAACTCTAATCATAAAGAGGGATTTGCGTGCAATAGACTAATAATTTCAAGCAAAACAGCGTGAAAATTGTTTGTTCGGGTACATACGGCAACCTCTCTTTTTTCCTGTTTCGGCCTTTGTGCCGAGGTGGGACAGGCTTGGATTCTCGGGCAAAAGCCCTTGAATATAACAAAATTTTGGAGGAAAACTTAATGAAAAAGTTTCTCGCAATGATGCTCGCACTGTGCATGGTATTTGCACTTTGCGCTTGCGGCCAGCAGGCAGCTCCCGCTGAGGAAGCTCCCGCAGCCGAGGCAGAAGCTCCCGCCGCTGAGGCTCCCGCAGCCGAAGAGGCAGCCGCACCTGAAATCAAGGTCGGTATTGCTGCTCCCGATGCTACCCACGGTTGGGTTGCAGGCGTTGCCTACTATGCAGAGAAGTACTGCAAGGACAACGGCTATGAGTACAAAGTCACCACCTCTTCCGACGCTGCCGAGATGGCTGCCAACCTGAGCGACCTCGTTGCTTGGGGTGCAACCCTCGTCGTTTCTTTCCCCCAGTGGGCCGGCATGGAAACTGCTATGCAGGAAGTCATTGACGCAGGTATCCCCGTTGTCAACTTCGACGTTGATGTTGACTGCCAGGGCATCTACAAGGTCACCGGTGACAACTACGACATGGGCTACCAGTCCGCTAAGTTCATCATCGAGAAGGCCGGCGACGCTGCTACCATCGCTGTTCTCGACGTTCCCTCTTCCGGCTCCGTTGCAGAGCTGCGCAAGCAGGGCTTCTATGATTACCTCGCCGAAGTTGGCTACGACACTTCCAACATCTTCGAGATCGTCACTGCTTTCACCCGCGATGACGGCCTGAAGGATGTCGCTGACCTGCTCGAGGCTAACGACCACATCGACGCTCTCTTCTCCATGGACGATGAGACCTCCATCGGCGCTATCCAGGCTATCACCGAGGCCGGCCGCACCGACATCAAGGCCATCACCGGCGGCGGCGGATGCCAGGAGTACTTCAACATGATCGCTGACGAGCAGTACGCCGGCCTCGGCCTCGCTTCCGCTCTCTACAGCCCGGCCATGATCGAAGACGCTATCGACACCGGTATTGCTCTCCTCAACGGCGAGACTCCCGAGTCTGTCATCGTTATCCCCACCACCATCGTTTCCGCTGACAACGTTGCAGATTACCTCGACCCGGAGAACAACGTTTACTGATTTATAAGTAAGCGAATAAGTTTCTAAACTGCTAACCGCAAGGGCTATGGCTTTAGCCATAGCCCTTGTTTAGAGTTTACGGCCATAGCCCATGTTTAGAATTTTCGGGTTCTGCAAAGAAGCGGCGATATAGGAAACAATATGTCGCCGGTTCTGTGCAGAATGTGATATAATATAAAACTGCCGAATCTGC
>CAYRPD010000063.1:0-9160 GCA_964426095.1 uncultured Oscillospiraceae bacterium
AACACATCACGAAATCACGGGAGACGAAATATGAAAATCAAATTCAAAAAACTGCGCGAGGGTGCGGTTACGCCGACACGCGGCTCGGCCTACGCCGCGGGATATGACCTTTACGCGTGTTTGGATAACACCGTCACGATAGCGCCGGGCGAGACGGCGATGATAAGCACGGGGCTTTCCGTGGCCGTGCCGGAGGGGTATTTCGGCGCGGTGTTTGCCCGCAGCGGGCTTGCCAGCAAGCAGGGGCTGCGCCCGGCCAACTGCGTGGGCGTGTGCGACAGCGATTACCGGGGCGAATACACCGTTGCCCTGCACAATGACAGTGCTCTGCCGCGCGAGATTACAAACGGGAATCGCATTGCACAGCTTGTGGTTATGCCGTTTCTCGAAGTTGAATTTGAAGAGGCCGAGGAGCTTTCCGAAACCGAGCGCGGCGCGAGCGGGTTCGGCTCAACGGGGAAATAACACTCCCCTGCCGCCTCACGGCCGGGACGGCGTGCAAAATGTTGACGAAAGCGCGCCGATATAGTAAAATGAGTATTCAATTCGACATTGAGGGTGATTTATTGAGCAAAACCGTTGCTGTTTTAGATAAAATTGATAACAAAAAGGGGCTTCAATACGCCGTTGCGGCGCTCCTTTCCGTGGGGTTCGGAATTTTCGTAATTCTGACGGCGGAAAAGGTTAATGTATACTATCCCCTGCCGACTGCCGCTATATTCGGGGCACTGTTTTTCGCCGCGCAGGTGTTGCTTATAGCCGAAAAGCGCTTTGACGCGCTTTCGCTTTTCATCGCGGCGGGGTGCTTGGCGTGCGTGATGTTCGCGCGAGTGTGCCTACTCTACTTTGAATCGCGCGACTACACGGCGTTTTTGGCCGACTGGGTGAAAAAGCTGGGCGCAGTGGGCGTTCGGGAAGCGCTTGTAACGCCGATCGGCAACTACAATATGCCGTATCTTTACTTCCTGCTTTTCTTCTCGCGGCTGGATATCGCGCCGATTATCCCGATAAAGGCGCTCTCGTGCGTATTCGATGTTGTGCTTGCCTATTACGCGATGAAAACCGTTGCACTCGTGACCGAGGATAGGCGCATACAGCTTGCGACCTACATTGTGGCGCTTGGACTGCCGAGTGTATTCATGAACTCGGCGCAGTGGGCGCAGTGCGATTCAATCTACGTGGCATTTTGCGTTATATCGCTGTACGCCGCCGTGAAAGGCGACGGGCGCTTATGCTCAATCGCTTGGGCGCTGGCATTTTCCTTTAAGCTTCAGGCGATATTCGCCCTGCCCGCTCTGTGCGTGGCGCTCTTCATGGGGCGGGTTAAACCGAAAGAGCTTTTATGGGTGCCGGGCGTATTCTTCGCACTGCTCATCCCCGCGCTTATCGCTGGGCGGAGCTTATCAAGCTGCCTTGGGATATACATAAACCAAACCCAGCAGTACCCGGAGCTTTATAACAACGCCCCCACGCTCTGGCGCTTCTTCACGGGCGTGGACTTTGAGGGTTACAGCAATGTCACGGTGTTCTTGGCCGGGGCGGCGGTGCTTTTGTTCATGTACTTCTGCCTGACAGGGTTTAAGACCTTTACGCCGGACATACTTGTTCACCTTTTCTTCATCTCGTCCATGCTGGTGCCGTTTGTTCTGCCGCGTATGCACGAGCGGTACTTCTACATGGCGGATGTGATGAGCTTTATTTACTTCATGACGAACCGCAAGAAGTGGTACATTCCGCTGACGGTGGTGCTCTCGTCCGTGACGGGGTACATTTACTATTTCACGCTTATGGATAACCCGCCGAGCGTCATATTTGACCAGCGCTATATCGCTGTGGCGTTCCTCGTTATCCTCGCGACCGAGCTGAGAGAGCTTTTCTGCTCCTACTGGCACAAAAGCCCGGATAAAATTCCGCTGGAATAAGGGGCTTTGATAAATTGCGGCTGCGCCGCAGGGAGGTTTAGAACCATGCCTATAACCGCAAAACTTGTAAAAGCCGTGAACGAGCGGCTTTGGCTACAGCTTTTGTTCGCGGTGATTATCGCGCTTGGGCTGGGCGTATTCATATGGATGACGGCGATAGGCGTTAACGCCTATTGGCCCGTGCCCGCCGCGCTTATCTACGCGGGGCTGTTCCTTTTGTCGATGGTGCTGCTTATCATGCGGCAGAGGTATGACGCGCTTATGCTTTTGGCCGCGGCGGTATGCCTATGCTGCGCTTTCTACGCGCGCGTAACAATGCTGGGTTTTCAATCGAGTGATTACATTCACTGCCTTTTGCCGTGGACGAAAAAGCTCGGCTCGCTTTCGCTGAAAGAAGCGCTAAGCACGCCGATAGGCGATTATAATCTGCCGTACCTCTACTTTTTAACGGCGCTTTCCCGCACCGAGTGGGACGAGCTACTGCACATAAAGTCCATGTCCTGCTTTTTCGATGTGGTTTTGGCGTACACGGTGCTGCGCATTGTGGCGCTGGAGGTCAAGGACAGACGCTTAGAGCTCGCTTCGTTCCTCATCGTTTTGCTGACCCCCACGGTTATGATAGACTCGGCGCAGTGGGCGCAGTGCGATTCAATTTACGTTGCATTCTGCCTCATTTCCGTTTACGGCGCGCTGACCGGGCGCGGGCGGCTTTGCGCGATAAGCTGGACGGTGGCTTTTGCGTTCAAACTGCAAGCTATCTTCATTCTGCCGGCGCTGGCTGTGGCGCTCTTCATGGGACGGGTTAAGCCCAAGGAGCTTTTATGGATTCCCGTGGTGTACGTTGCAAGCTTTCTCCCCGCCTTGCTTTGCGGGCGAAGCTTACTCAGCTGCATGAACATCTACGGCGGGCAAATGGGCGAATACCCCAAGCTCTGGTACAATGCGCCCTCTGCGTGGCGCTTCTTCAGCGCAAGCCGCCCGGCGGAATACAACACCACGGCAATTTTCATCGGGATTGGCGCGGTTGTGATATTCACAATGCTTGCGCTGACCTTGAGCAAGAAAATGAACTCGTGCCAGCTTTTGAAGCTCTTTTTCCTTTCCGCGCTGTTCGTGCCGTTCGTTCTGCCGCGTATGCATGAGCGGTACTTCTACATGGCAGAGATTTTGGGGCTTATATACTTCATGTATGATAGGCGCAAGTGGTATGTGCCGGTTGTGCTTACGTTCTCCTCGCTTTGCAGCTACACTGCCGCGCTTATAGGCGATGCGGCTTTCGGCGGGCTGTACTTTGCCGTTGCGTTTTTGATTATCCTCGGCATCGAAACGCGTGAGCTTTTCAAAGAGCTGTGGCACATAACGCCGGATTGCATTGAAATAGAATAACTAAAACTCCGCGCGGGGTGCGAGTACGCACACTGCGCGGAGTTTTTACGCTCATTTTTATATATCCATTGAAAGAAAGTCACTGCGCTTCATCAGTGCATTGAGCACTTGCAAGAGCGCGTCTGTGGAGAGCTTTTCGGGCAGGTCGAGCTTTTTTAAAAGCTCGCGGCGCTTTTCGCGGCTGCCCGTACCGCCGGTGAGGCCGCGGGTGAACATATCCGCCTTGGTTATGCGCTCCGCGGGGGTACTTTCTTCGCCCTCTTCGCTCATGGTTGCTCCCGCACGGCGCAGGGCATTTATAAGCACCTCCGGGCGCATTCCCTCTACGCCGAGCTTGCCCTCTTTGCCGGGCGCGGCCTTGCGCCGCTCCTTGCCGCTGATATCGGGAATATAGGCGTGCTTTACAAGTGAGGGATCGACACAGCCCTTGATGAAATTGCGGATGACAAAGCCCGCGCCGTCAGAATCCGTGAGGACAATCAAGCCCCGCTCCTCGGCCATACGGCGAAGAAGCTTTTGCTTTTGCTTATCGTTGAAAATGCCGAAGCCCGAGGTCTCGATAATAACGGCGTTGACAACTTGGCTGAGAGTGTTTTTATCATAGCGCCCCTCAACCACTATGACCTCGCGCACATCAATCATCGCTCTCACCCGCCGCAATGCGCATAACAACCTCTGTCAAAAGCTCTTCATCGTCAAGGGAAGAGCTTTTCATTTTATAATCCGTCTCGGCGCAAAGCTCCACCGCGCGGCGAAGCTGGGAAAGGGAAAAGCCGCGAGCCGAGGCAATAAGGTTTTTCGCCATAAACTCATACTTAATGCCGCACATATCCATTACGCGCTTTGTCCCCTGCCCGCTCTCAAGGGCAAGGCGCGCCGCATACAGCTTTCTAAGCTGCGCGCCGAGGAGCGCAAGGAGCATAATCGGCTCGTTATTCTTATCGGAAAGAAGCTCGGCGAGCGTTTCGGCGGCACGGTCACAATTGCGGCGGGAAATATGCTCGGAAAGGGAGAATATAACCGCTTCCGGGATATGGTGCGCCACGGCTTCCACATCCTCGGCCGTGACGCGCTCGCCCTGCGCGTAGGCCGCGACCTTTTCAATCTCCGGGATAAGGCGGCTCATAAGATCGCCGCTGATGAAAATAAGGCGCTGGACGGCTTCAAGATCAACGCTCTTCCCTGCGGCGGCAAAGCGGCGGTTTATCCAGTCAACAAGCTGCCCCTGCGACTGGACGGTGAATTTCAATTCCTCGCCGTGCTCGCGTATGGCCTTGATGAGCTTCATGCGCCCGTCCGGCTCAAACTGCGCGCTCTGCACAAAGGCCACGGTGCAATAATCCGGGATGTCCGACAAAAGCTCGATTACCACTTCGGAGTCTTTCAGCTTATTAATATCTGCCGAGCGCACCTCGACAAAGCTGCGCTCCGTCATAAAGGGGACGGAGTTCACGGCCTCGGAAAGCTCGCGCACATCAAGCTCTGCGCCGTCCATGCGCTTATAGCTGAAGCTGTCCTCACCCTCGGGGAGACAGGCTTTTTTAAGCGTCTGCAAAAACTGCTCGCGCAGATAATCCTCCTGCCCGTAGAGTAGGTAAAGCCGCTGAGGGCCGTTATCGCGGAGCTTTCGTATCTCCTGCGAGTAATTCAGCTTCTTTTCGTCCTTTGCATTTCGTTTTGTTGCCATAGTTTTTTACCTCACGCGTATTTCAACGCGCCCGTCAACATCTGTTCTGTAGACATTATACCCGTAAAACGCGAGGCGTTCAAGTACCTGCGAGGTAGGATGCCCGTAAGAATTGTAGCCTACGCTTATAACGGCGGTGTCCGCTCCGATTGAGGATAAGAGCGCATCGCCGCTTGAATACTTTGAGCCGTGATGCCCGACAATATATACTTCCACATCGTGTATATCATGCTTGTACACAAGCTCGTTTTCCGCCTTTACGGGCGCATCGCCCGTGATGAGCATATCAAAATCGCCCAGCGACGCAAGGCACATTAAGCACCGCTCATTCGTATCGCCCGTTTCGCCGGGCGCGTAAAGCGCAAGATGTATATCGTCCGCGTCCAAAAACATATCCTCGCCGACAAACACCACTTCTATGCCGCGCTCCTCGGCCAAGGCGAGCACAGGCTTCAAAAGCCCGTCATCATCGTTAGGCTCGGCGGGCATGATGAGATAGCGCACGCGCACAAGCTCCAGCAAGCGCTCCACGCCGTTGGCATGATCCTCGTGCAAGTGCGTGAGCACAAGCGCATCCAAATGCGTGTGACCGCGATTGAGAAGATACGCGCCCGCCGTTTCCCCGGCGTTGCGGAAAGAGTAAACCCCGCCGCAGTCAACAAGCACGCTCGCCCGCCCGGACATAAGGCATATGCTTTGCCCCTGCCCCACATCTAGCACTGTCGCCATGCCGTAGGCACGGTTTGCGTCCAGCCGCAAAAGGCCAAGCGCGGCGGCAAGCGACAACACAGAGAGCGCCAAAGGGTAAAGCAGCCTTTTCGCGGCGGAGAGCTTTGTAAACATGGCGGCGGCAAAGAACACATAGCACAGCGCAAGCCACGCCGTGATGTAGCCGTTATCCAAATACACAACGCTGTACGGAAACGCCGAAATGAGCTTCACGACAATGATAATATACCTTGCCGCGAGGGACGAAGCGAAAGCAAGCGCCGCGCCCAAGGGCGCAAACACCATACCAAGCACACACGCGATAAGCCCCGTGCAAAAGCAAATAGATGCCGCCCACAGCGCCAAGATGTTCATAATCGGCGCGAGCACGGAAACGTAGCCGAAGTGCACAGCGCCCAGCGGCATCGTAAACGCCATGACGGAAAGCGAGCACGCGGCAACGCCAATAGGCTTTTCGAGCCTACAGCGGAGACGAGCAGAGGGCACAAGGAACAAAAGCACCCTATTAATATGGCCGTAGAGGAAATAGATACCCGCGACCGCACCGAAGGATAACTGCAAGCTGACGCTCATGGCGGCGTGTGGGTTTTGAAGCAAAATCAATGCGAGCACAAAGGATAATGATGTAATCGAATCATTTTCACGGCGGACTATGGGCGCAAGCAGCAGCGCCGTTTGCATGAAGCCCGCGCGAACGGCAGAGGGCGTTGACCCCGTGACGGGCACAAAGCACCATATAAGCGCAATGCAGATTACGGCGCTGCGGCGCGTCCTGCCCATGAGCAGCTGCAAAAGCGCCGCGAGAAAGGAGATATGCATCCCCGAAACCGCCGCAATATGCATAAACCCGGCGCGCGTGAGCGCAGTATAAAGCGGAGTGTCAAGATATAATTGCGCCTTGTCGCCGAGGAGAATGGCGCGCATAAAGGGTGCTGTGTCGGGCGGGAAGATTTCATCCACGGTTGAAGCAAATGCACGGCGCACTCGCGCCGGGAAGTAGACAAGGCCGCGGCTGACTTCGCCCGTTTCAATTTCGCCGTTCGCATTTGCGATGAGATACACCCCGCGCGAATTATAATAATCGTAATCCTCGCCGTAGCGCGTGTCGGCCTTGCGCAAGCGCGCCGTAAAGCGCAGGGTTTGCCCCGGTTCTACCTCGGCAAGCGCGCCGGTGTTTGCGTACAGCACCGCCTTTAAATGCGAAGCCGCCCCGTCAAGCTTTATGTCAACGCGGCAGTAATTATCATATACGGCGGGATAGTCAAGCGCCACGCCGGAGAGGGAAAGCGTTTTGCCATCAAGCTCCGATGCCGGAGCGGTTGTGTGCAAAGTATGTACACTAAACGCGACAAGCCCCAAGGCCGAGGCGAAAAGCGCAATACGCGCGCGGCGGAAAATGCGGCCTTTGCCGAGAAGCGCCAAAGCGCCGAGCGCGGCAAGGCACAGCGCAAAGGGCAAAACGGAAGCGGCAGGGAGAAGATAACACGCGGCGAAAACAGCCGCCGAAAAAGCAACGGATGCTGTCGCGAGCCTGCGCATTTTTCTCTCCCTCCCGCCAATATGCCGCCGCGTGCTGCCTATATGCACGCGGGGCGCAGATTCATCTTATAAAATGCGTGAATACGCGCTTTTCCTCTTCGGGCAAGCCGAATTCCTTTTTGCCGAGAGCAATGCTCTTCATGAGGAAAACCATGTTATCAGCCAGGGCGCGCATAGTCTGCCGCCCCTCGGCATCGCCCTCTGCTTCACCGGGCGAGCGGCCGTGGATATTGTTCCAATAGCAAGAGGACGCGATGGGCATACCGGAAATGGTGAAGTATTTATTCAGCTCGTCAAAGGTCGAGGTGCAGCCGCTGCGGCGGGCGCACACTACGCTCGCGCCGACTTTCATCCGCAAATCATACGAGGCGCTGAAGAAAAGACGGTCAAGACAGGCGATGAGCGTGGCGTTGGCAGAGCCGTAATAAACGGGGCTTGCAAGCACCAAGCCGTCCGCCGCTTTGAGCTTTTCGGCAAGCTCGTTTACCACATCGTCAAATATGCACTTGCCAAGCTCCCCGCATTTGCGGCAGCCGATGCAGCCGCGTATTGCCTTGTTGCCCAAAAGCACGGTTTCATACTCCACGCCGCGCTCTTCAAAAACCTGCTCCATTTCGCGAAGCGCAAGGGCGGTGTTGCCGTTTGCGTTGGGGCTGCCGTTTAGAATGAGAACTTTCAAAGCGTCCATATCATTGTCCTTTCCGTTTGGAATCCGTATTATGCAAAAGCGCCGCCGTCATACGCGGGGCACTTTATGACTTCGTATTTAATTTTACCGCATTTTCACCGAAAATGCAACATATCAGAAGCTTATCCGCTGTTTTTCGGCATCCACAACGGCCTCAACGCCGAACGGGATAATTGCGCGCGGCAGAGCGTGGCCGATGCTGAGATTGCACACAACGGGGAGCGCCGCATCGTCTATAACTTCGCGCAGGAGCTTTTTATACTCGCCATCGTATGCTTCATCCATGGGCTTGCCGACAAGCACACCGCTGACTGCGCCGAACACGCCCGTATTTTTGAGGTATTGCAGGGCTTTTTTGTACTTTTCAGGGGGCATTTTCTCCTCGCAGGTTTCAAGCAGGAGGATCTTGCCGCGCCATTCGTCCGCCGTGGGGAAAAGGCCGTAGCGCGCGCAGATTGCGGGCATATCGGCATAGCGCGTCCCGTCAAAAATATCGAAAAGCGAATCCAAGCACCCGCCGAGTATCTTGCCCGAAAAGCGTGGCCCGCCCTGCAAAAGCTCAAAGCCGCCGTTTTCATGCACTGGCATCGACGAGCCTATTTTATCTGCTGAAAAATCCTCACGCGCAGTATACCAAACGGGAGAGGGCGTTATTTCGCGTATACCGCCGGTGGTGATAAGCTCTTCAAAATAGCGGCGCGTGTATGGCAGCATTTCTTTATCCAGCTCGCACACGTCCGGGAGAAAGGCCTGCCCGTAAAACGTGGGCAGGGAGAGCTTGTTGAGCATAAGGTGGTTGAGGGTCGTATCGGAAAAGCCCAAAAAGGGCTTGGGTTTAAGCGCATTTTTCAGCGCGTTATTTTCAAACAAATACGGCGCGAGGCGATAGGTATCGTCCCCGCCGATGGCGCAGAGGATAAGGTCAATATCGTCATCCGAAAAAGCGTCAATCAAATCCTGCGCGCGCTTTTCCGGGTGCTGTCTTACGTAGTCCAGCCCGGCGAGCGCGTGAGGAAGAAACTTCACCTCAAGGCCGTAGGCGTGCAGCCGCGCAAGGCCGATTTCAAGCTCATGGCGCATAAAATCCTCGCCGAGCACCCCTCTTGACAGGCTGACAATCCCAACTGTTTTTATCATTTCCACACCGCCTTTAGATAATATTGTGGTAAGAATACGATAAGGAGAGGGAAAAGTCAAGGGGATGTGTAT
>CAYRPD010000064.1:0-1706 GCA_964426095.1 uncultured Oscillospiraceae bacterium
CAGCAGGGCGGCGTTTCCGTCAACGATGAAAAGATATCCGATGTTAATAAGAAGTACACCGAAGCGGAGCTTAAATCCGGCCTTATTATCCGCCGCGGCAAAAAGAACTTCAACAAGGTCACTTTAGGCTGATTTATGGATGTAAAAGACCTCATATTACGCGATAAGGTTATTGTAATTGCCAGAAGAATATACGGCGATACGCTCTTAAAGCTTGCGGACGCTATGTGCTCCGGCGGCATTCACCTCATGGAGCTTACCTTCGACCAAAGCGACAGCGAGTGCATTGACAAAACAGCCTCTTCCGTTGCGCGCTTAAATGCGCGCTTCGGCGGGGAAATGCTCTTCGGTGCGGGTACGGTTATCACGCCGCAACAGGTTGACGCGGCCTATCAAGCCGGGTGCAAGTATATCATCTCGCCCAACACGGATTTGGATGTTATCAATGCCACGAAAGCGCACGGCCTTGTCTCCATTCCCGGCGCGATGACCCCGAACGAGATTTTAGCTGCGCACAAAGCGGGGGCGGACTTTGTCAAGCTCTTCCCCACGGGGTATTTGGGGCTGCCGTATATTAAGGATATCCGCGCGCCGATAAGCCATGTAAAGCTCATCGCCACGGGCGGCGTTACGGAAGATAACTTCGGCGCTTTTTTGAGCGCGGGCATGGTTGCCGCCGGTATAAGCGGGCGATTGACCGACAAAGCTTGCATCGAAAGCGGCAATTTTGAAGAGCTTACCCGCCGCGCCAAAGCCTTTCGCGCCATCGCGGACGAAAACTGAACTGTATTTTTACACTCCCATCTTAAACATAAGAAGGGAGTGTTTTTTTTAGCTGAAAAACAGCCGCCTTGAAAAGCAAGGCGGCTGTAAATTATATTTAGCTTTATTCGGGGAGCTTGCACACGTCAATCCATTCAAGGGCGTTGGAGTATTTATAAAGCTCATCGAGATTAAGCTCAATTGCGCTGCTGGCACTGCCGACAGCGGGGAACACCGTTTCAAAGCGCTTAAGGCTTTCATCAAGATAAACATCAATCCCGTCATTAATCCCGAACGGGCACACGCCGCCCACGGGGTGGCCGACAAGCGTGAGCACCTCATCGGCGGAGAGCATTTTGGCCTTGAAGTGGAATTTATCCTTGAATTTGTGGTTATCAATGCGCGCATCACCCGCCGCAAGAATGAGCATACAACCCTCGCCGTTTTTGAAAGAAAGCGTCTTGGCGATTCGCGCGCCCTCTACGCCCAGCGCTTGCGCGGCAAGCTCAACCGTGGCGGAAGAAACATCAAACTCCCGCACTCTATCTTCCATGCCAAGCGCGCGGAAGTATGCGCGCCCTTTTTCTATAGACATAACTATCCTCCGTGCGGCATATTGCCGCTTTTATTGTATTTTAAGAGAAAAACTCCGGCCCGTAAATGCCGCAGACATCCGCAACAAATTCCTCAAAAGCATTCATAGAGCTTTTGTAGCGGCGCACGCTTTCGTTATAGCCCGATTCGGATATAATCTTTTGCGCCTCAGATATTGCGAGTAAATCATCGTTTATCGCCTCGCGCTCTGCGTCTGTAAGCTCGGCCTTATTAAGCTTCGGCTTAATCTCTGTCAGCGCTTGGCACAGCTCATCATAGCTCCAATATATAGAACAGACAAATTCGTGCATGGACGAAAGGTTTGATTTGAGGTAATAGCTTGCGTCTTT
>CAYRPD010000064.1:1806-8914 GCA_964426095.1 uncultured Oscillospiraceae bacterium
GGCCACGGTGCGGTTTTTAAATGCTTTCATGGTTTCCTCCGTTGGGGTGAAGCGGCAATCAGCCGTTCATCTGCAAAAGCTTCTGCTTGAGCTCATCCTCAATGCGGTTCAGCTCGGCCTCGGCCTGAGCGCGTCCGACGCGGCCGGCATCCTGAATCTGACGCACTTCATCAAGCGTTTTGATAAGCTCCTCGTTGGTTTTCTTGAGCGTTTCTATATCGACTATGCCGCGCTCGGATTCGCGCGCAACGCTCACGCTGCCTTGGTGCAGAGCCTTTGCGTTTTGCATGAGCAGCGCATTTGTCGTGTCGGTGACATCGCGCTGGGCTTTCATGGCCTGCTCGGAATGGAACATGGAAAGGCCGAGCACCATTTGGTTTTTCCAAAGGGGAATAGTGTTGACGATAGAGGAACGAATCTTTTCAACCATAAGGCTGTCGTTATTCTGAATGAGACGGATTTGCGGTGCCATCTGCACGGAGATTTGGCGCGTCAGCTCCAAGTCGTGTATCTTCTTTTCAAAGCGGCCTATGAGATTTGCAAAGTCGTTTGCGGCCTGTGCGTCCTCGGGAAGCCCGGTTTCCTGCGCGTGCGCAACCATTTTGGGAAGCTCTTCATTGCGAAGCTTTTCGACTTTCAGCTTGCCCGCGAGAATGTACATGGTAAGCTCTTTCATGTACTCTTGGTTTTTCTCGTACATTTTATCCATCATGCTGATATCCTTCATCAGCGTGACCTCGTGCTTTTCAAGAGCTTCAACTATCTTGTCAACATTAACTTCGGCCTTGTCAAACTGCGCTTTCATGGAAGCAATGTTGTTAGAAGCCTTTTTGAATAACCCGCGCAGTCCCTTTTTCTCCTCGGCGGTGAAGTTAAGACCTTTAAGCTCCACAACGAGATCGCCCAGCATATCACCGACTTCGCCCAAGTCCTTGGTGCGCACAGTGCCGAGTGCGGCATCGGAAAATTCGGAAATGTTCTTCTGCGCGCCCGAACCGTAGTTCATGACTTGCTCGGTGTTGGTGATATCTATCTTCTCGGAAAAATCAATAACTGCGGCCTGTTCAGCCTCGGAAAGAGAGCTGAGATCCGGCTTATCCGCTTTTACTTCTGCGGGTGCTTCAACCTCTGCCGCGGCGGGCGCTTCCTCAACGGCGGCTTGCGCGGCGGGGACAGGGTCAAGAGTAAGAGTGGGGAAAGTGTTGGACTGGTCGTTCATAGTGGTGTTCCTTTCTTTCTTTTATTGTGCTTGGGCTTGGACTTGCGCAGCCTGCGCCGTGTCGGACTTCACATTGAAGTCTTTTTCCCCGGCCAGCCCCTCGCGGGCAAGCATGGAGTTCATAACCTCAATGTCGGTTTCAATGTCAAGCGCCTGATTGGCAAAAAGCGAGTCAAGCCGCTTAGTGTAAGCTTCTATAACGGTGTCGAGCATTTCGTCAATGTTTTTCATGCTCTTATCCAGGTTTTCGCCCTCAATGCCCTGCGCGCTCATGCGGTCATACGCGTTGAGAAGCTTAATCGTAGTGGGCAGATAATAGTTAAGAAACTTTTTTATCTGCGGGATATCGCTGGGGTCGCTTATCGCGTCTTGCGTGATCTTATCCGTGATGCGCATTATCTCGTTTATCTTTATGCGCACGCTCGGCTCTTTTATTGAGGCATAAAGCCGCCCCATTTCGGCAAGCGCGCGGTGTCCCTCGTCCAAAATCGGGTCAATCTCCGCGCCGTAGCTTTTCTTTTCGGCCTGTTTTGCGGCTTCGACTTGCGCTTTAGCCTCGGCTTCTTTCTTTTCTTCGGCCTTTTTGTCGCGGCGCTTGCCGATGCGCCATACAACGAACGAGGAAAGAAAGCTCACGACAAGCGCGGTGATAAGCTGCCAAGTATCCTGAAGCGGCACAAGCATCGCCATCGCAACCCAAGTGAGAGCAAACGCGTATATATGCCCCACGCGAGCGGATTTTTTGTTTTTATTTTTTGCGGACAAGGTAACAACCTCCATTTGTCATCAACCATATTCAATAATATATTTTATCTCTAAATATTCTTTACGTCAATATTGCATTTGAACTATTTCTTGTAGTATAATAAAAAAGACGCAAGAACTTGTTTTAAGGAGAGCTACACATGATTAAGATTTCGCCGTCGATTTTATCCGCAGATTTTGCCCGCCTCGGTGCTGAGGTTGAGGATGTTAAAAACGGCGGCGCTGAATGGGTTCACGTTGATGTTATGGACGGGCTTTTTGTGCCGAACATTTCTATCGGTGTTCCCGTGGTTAAGTCGTTGCGCAAGGCAACGGATATGTTTTTGGATGTGCACTTGATGATTGATAAGCCCGTGCGCTATGTGGAGCAATTTTGCAAGGCAGGGGCGGATCTTGTCAACGTACATATAGAGGCCGATACGCAGGAGAATATTCTCCTCGCCATTGAAAAGATACACGCGCTCGGTAAGCTCGCGGGGGTCACGGTAAAGCCCAACACCCCGGCAGAGGCGGTTTTGCCGTTTTTAGAAAAGGTGGAGCTTGTGCTCGTGATGACGGTTGAGCCGGGCTTCGGCGGGCAGAGCTTTATGTATGAGCAGGTTGATAAGCTTGAAAAGCTTCGCGGATATATAGACTGTATTAAGCCCGGCGTGGAGCTTGAAGTAGACGGCGGTATAAATGCCGAAACTGCGCCCGTTGCGATAAATGCGGGCTGTTCGGTGCTCGTTGCGGGCAGCGCCGTGTTCGGCAAGGTGGACAGGAGCGCCGCCATTGCCGCGTTGAGAGAAGCTTAATTAATCATATTATATTCGTAGTATTCGGAGAAAATAAAAATGTCGTTTTTCCCTGCATCGCTTGAAAACCTTATAGATAAATTTGCCTCTCTTCCCGGAATCGGTAAGAAGAGCGCTCAGCGCTTGGCGTTTCACGTGCTCGCCCTGCCCGATGAAGAGGCCGAAGCCTTTGCAAATGCCATAATTTCCGCGAAAAAGAGCGTGCATTGCTGTAAAGTATGCCAAAATCTCACCGAGGGCGAGGTTTGCCAAATCTGCGCGAGCGACAGGCGCGACAGAGCGACAATATGCGTTGTGTCCGAGCCGAGGGATGTTTTGAGCATCGAGCGCGGCAGAGAATATAACGGGACTTATCATGTCCTGCACGGGGTTTTATCGCCGATGGCTCATGTAGGCCCTGAGGACATACGAATAAAAGAGCTTCTTGTGCGCGCGGCGCAACCCGGCGTGGAAGAGGTCATAATGGCCACGAACCCCGACACCGAGGGCGAGGCCACCGCGATGTATATCTCGCGCCTTTTGAAGCCCTTTGAAATAAAGGTAACTCGCCTTGCTTACGGCATACCCGTAGGGTCGAACCTAGAATTTGCGGACGATGCCACGCTTAACCGCGCCATTGAGGGGCGCACTGAAATGTAATTTAAGCTCAGTGCGCGGAATTTGCTTGTGTTTCTGTGCATTGTGCTAAAATCGGATATATTAGGTTATACTCTTCCTGCGTACATAAGCATTTGATTGGCGGCGTATGCCGAATGTTTTGCGTTTAATTTTTGAGAAATGGAGAAAACATGATTTCTAAACTGAAAATAATCCCCCTTGGCGGTCTCGGAGAGATCGGCAAAAACATGACTGCGTTTGAATGCGGCAGCGATATCATCATTGTTGACTGCGGTATGGGTTTCCCCGATGAAGATATGTACGGTATTGACATCGTCCTGCCAGACATCAGCTATCTGCGCTCAAATGCGGAGAAAATACGCGGTTTAATTCTCACTCACGGGCATGAAGACCATATAGGCGCAGTGCCGTATGTCCTGCGTGAGCTTGATATACCTATCTACACCACGCCCCTTACGGCGGCGCTGGTGGAATTGAAGCTTGAGGAAGCGGATTTACTCTATAACACCCAGATTTTCACGAAGAAAACGGGTTCTGTTTTCCGTCTCGGCTGCTTCACGGTTGAATTTATCCATGTTAACCACTCTATTCCTGATGCCGTTGCCCTCGCAATCGGCACGCCCATAGGCACGGTTGTTCACACCGGTGACTTTAAAATTGATGTTACGCCAATTTCCGGCGGTATGCTGGATATCGCGCGCTTCGGCCAGCTCGGCAATGACGGGGTTTTGGCGCTCTTAAGCGATTCCACTAACGTGGAAAAGCCCGGCCATTCCGATTCCGAGCGCAAGGTAGGGGAGAGCTTTGATAAGCTTTTCATGGGCTGTGATAAGCGTATCATCATCACTACCTTTGCTTCCAATGTTCACAGATTGCAGCAGATTATAAACGTTGCCAACAAATATGGGCGCAAGGTCGGCATTACGGGGCGCAGCATGGAAAACGTGCTTCGCGTGGCCTCGGTGCTGTCGTACATGGATATCCCCGAAGATGTTATGATGGATATCGACAGGCTCAATAAACTGCCGAAGAATAAGGTTGTCATTATCTCCACCGGAAGCCAAGGTGAAGCGATGAGCGCGCTTTACCGCATGGCCTTTTCCGAGCATAAGCAAATCACCGTTGACGCGGGCGACAGGGTTATAATCTCCGCCTCGGCCATTCCCGGCAATGAGAATACCATAAGCCGCGTTATTGATGAGCTTTTCCACAAGGGCGCGGAAGTCATCTATGACCGCCACACGGATTTGCACGTGTCGGGTCACGCTTCCCAAGAGGAGCAGAAGATGATACTGGGGCTTGTAAAGCCGAAGTTCTTCATCCCCGTTCACGGCGAGTACAGAATGCTCGTCAAGCACGCGGAGCTTGGCCGCGTAATGGGTATTAACCCGAAAAACATCGTCATTGCCGAAAACGGCAAGGTTATCGAGATAACCAAGAAGTCCGTAAAATGCGAGGATTCCGTGCCGTCCGGCGCTGTGCTCGTGGACGGCAGTGGTGTGGGCGAAGTCGGCAGTGTCGTCATGCGCGACAGACACCGCCTTGCTGAGGACGGCATGGTGGTTGTCGTTATGCCGTTTTCCTCGGACGATCATAAGATTCTGTCCGACCCCGAAATTGTGACGCGCGGTTTCATCTATGTCAAAGAGGCCGAGGGGCTTATAGAAGAGCTGAAACGCGTGACGCTGGAATCTGTTGCCGCGTGTGAAGCACAGCATATAACCGATTTCACCACGATTAAGGGCAAGGTGAAGAATAATATCTCCGGCTATCTCTACAAAACCACTCGACGCAGCCCGATGATTCTGCCGGTTATCACGGAGATTTGATAAAAGCCTATGAATATACAGATATTCGGCAAGGCGAAATGCTTTGACACGAAAAAGGCCGAGCGCTATTTCAAAGAGCGCAGGATAAAGTATCAGTTTGTAGATGTAATCAAATACGGCATGAGCAGGGGAGAGCTGAACTCCGTTAAAAATGCTCTCGGCTTAGACGCAATGATAGATACAACCGACGAGGATTACCCCCTTGTGCAGTATCTCGCCACTGCCGATGCCAAGCTTGAAAAGCTGTATGAAATCCCGTATCTTATCAAAACGCCCATCGTCAGAAACGGCAAGCAAGCCACTGTCGGCTACTGCCCGGACGTATGGAAAACATGGGAATAACGTGCGAAAAGAGGACTTTGTGAAGTACAAAGTCCTCTTTTATGTGTGTATATCGTCTCTAAAATTGTATCAGCATATGAAAAATGCCGCCCATATGGACGGCATTTTATATTATCTAATCAGATGAGGTTGAGCACCAGCGTCAGCACAACAAAAGCGAGTGCGAACCACTTCGTCATCTTCGCAAGCTTAGCATCAAGCGTCTTGGCCTTGCCCTTGGAGAAGAAAGTTTCCGCGCCGCCGGAGATAGAGCCGGAAAGACCCGCGCTTTTACCGCTCTGCATGAGAACGATAACGGTGACAGCGAGACCGGAGAGAACCTGAAGAATGGTGAAGATGATAGTGAGAGTAGACATATATTTCAATCCTTTCGATTTTCTACGAATTAAACAGCTTGATTAGTATAGCATAAGCTTCCGCACAATTCAAGCTTTTTTTCTGCATTATTTGCTTTTTTGGAATTATGCCCCTTGGATGCTCTTTTTGCGGCGGCGACCGAGGACAAAGGGAAACCAGCGGTTGATTATATACGCCGGAATAAGCAGCAAAAGCGAGAGTATAAACGTAAACGCAAGCGCGAAGAGGTTGGATAAAAGCACATTGCCGAGAATTGCATTATACAAGGGCGCGGCAAAGCGAGCGAGCATATTTTCCACAAAGGAAAACACTTTTCCGTGCAGGGCAAAGTATATGAGCGTATTTTGCCCGATGTAGCACATATATTTGTTCGCGGGAATAAGCTTGCTCACCGCAAACACCATGAGTATGCCGACAATCGGCGTAACGTACACCGCCGAAAAAGCAAACACGGCTTCGGGCAGGTCAACAAAATAGGGGAGATAGATAATAACGCTGTAGATGATGGAAACTAGCGCGGCGGCTTTCACGCCGGGGAGCGCATCGAAGCGTGCTTCCCACGCTTCGCGGAAGCAATAGCCGAGGAACATATAAAACATACCTTGTAAAATGTACTCCAAGTGCCACGGAAGTGCCGAGCTGCCCCAGGGGAAGTGCGAGCCGTCCGTATACTTGGAATAAAGATTATCCGCGATGAAAAGCACAAGGGCAATCGCGATAAACACCGCGCGGCGCACAGGCGTGGCGCTTTTGCGCGAATACCATTCGATAAATGCCCAAAACGGAATGAACGCCATGAAAAGTGCGGCCACAAACCAAATTTGATCCCCATACCCGCGAATTTGCAGGAAATTGCGCCCAAGCTCCGTGAAAAAGCTTTCATGCGCGCTGAACGAGACAAGCTGAGATAGAGCAATATCAAACGTGCTGAATATAAGCCACGGCACGAAAAGGGTTTTTACCTTTTTCATCAGAAAAGCGCCGAACGGCTGCCCCGCGCGGTGGGTGTACCCGGCCACGGCGAAAAAGCACAGCACGAAAAACGGCGAGAAGAAGCAACCCAGCTCGTCCGTTGTGCTTTCTAAATGCTCCAGCATGACCGCCATGATACATATATATTTTGCTATATCAAGCCACGCAAGTCTTTTTGTCATGTAATAATCTCCTGATATATGTGATGTTAG
>CAYRPD010000065.1:0-2789 GCA_964426095.1 uncultured Oscillospiraceae bacterium
AACATCGGCCTTGCGACCGAAGTAGTTGATAAATTCATTCAACAGCGCACAGCGCTGTCAATTGGAGATTATACAATATATAAATGCACTTTGTCAATGAAAAAATCACTGCGCGGGGTAAAATCCCGCGCAGGAGCTAATGTGTTGCGTTATGGGCGCGGGATATCTTCCCCGCGTATGTATTTGCCCAGCGGCTTCCACAAAAGCGCGCCGATTATAAGGCAAAGGATGAGGTCAACAAGGATATAGCTGCCGTTATAAAGCGCGGAATAGAGCCATGGCGTTGTCATCGTCATGCCGAAAAAGCTCTCCGGCATATATTCGCCCCAAACGACCACGCCCGTGAGATAGTGCGCGATAAAGCGGGCAAACGCCCCTGCGGCAGAGCCGATGAAAAAGCCGTTTTTCCTTTTCGCAAAAAGCCCGGCCAGCCCGAGCATACCGTAGGCAAACAGGTAATCGCCCAGTATCGACTGCCAGCCCCAAGCGTAAGCGCCGTCAAGCAAAAGCTGCAAAAGCCCCAAGGCGAAGCTTGCAAGCATTCCCGCGCCGAAGCCCCAGCGGGCGCAGTAAACGAATATCGGCAGCATATTCAGAGTTATCGACCCGCCCTGTGGTAGATAAAAAAGCTTGATGTAGCCGAGCACCTGCGCCAAGGCCACGAGTACAGCGCCCTCGCACAGCGCACGCAATTTAAGATGAGATGCGGATTTCATTTTTTCTTTTACCTCCGTGAAAAATGAGTTTTTTCAGGAAGCCGCAGAGACGCGGTAAGCAGCAGTCCGGGCGTTTTTGACCCTCTCCGGAGTGCGCAAAAAACGCAGGGTCAAAAAGCCTTGACCCTGCGATTACTGACGTATCTGCTGTTTCCTACGCCGGCATTATCCGGATCAGGTATGAGGGTACCGAAGCGTCATTTCGCTTCGTCTCAGCCGGGAAGTGACCCAGCGCCCCTTATTCAATTAATCGGAGACGGAGTTAACCTTTCACCGATTTACCGCGCTTATAATATACCGTGGGAACAGCTCTGTCAAGAGTTTATTTAAGCTGCTTCGCCTTGTCGATGATAAATTGCTTGAGCCATTCACCGGCCTCGGCATTTTTCAGCGCGAAATCAATGGTGGATTCAAGATAGCCCTTGAGGTTGCCGGTGTCATAGCGCCGCCCCTCAAAGTCCACCGCGCACATCTTTTCTCTGTGGCACAGATCCCTCATGCCGTCCGTGAGCTGGATTTCGTTGTTGCGGCCGGGTGCGGTGTGTTCGAGGATGTCAAAGATAGCGGGCGTGAGCACATAGCGGCCCATTATCGCGAAGTTTGAAAGCTTTTCTTCCAAGGTGGGCTTTTCGTTCATGTCGCTTATGCGGTATACGCGCTCGCCCAAGCGCTCTTCAAGCTTGACGGAAGAATACTTGGATATCTGCGAATCCGGCTGCTCGCGAATGGCGATGGCAGAGCATTCGTTGGCCTCGGCCGCTTCAACAAGCTGCTTTAGCACCGGCTTTTCGCTCAGCATTATATCATCGCCGAGCAAAATGGCAAAAGGCTCATTGCCGACAAAGGTTTTTGCGCGCCACACGGCGTGACCCAAGCCCTTGGTTTCTTTCTGACGCAGGAAGAAGATATCCGCCATGTCCGCCACGGAGCGGACAATGTGCGCGTCCTTTTCCTTGCCGTCGCGGATAAGGCGCTCTTCAAGGTCGGGGGCGTAGTCAAAATAGTCCTCAATGGGGCTTTTGCCGCGGTTTGTGATGATGAGAATCTCCTCAACACCGGCGGACACGGCCTCTTCCACGATGTACTGGATGACCGGCTTATCCACAAGGGGCAGCATCTCCTTGGGGATGCTCTTTGTGTTCGGCAACAGCCTTGTGCCCAATCCTGCGGCGGGGATAATGGCTTTTCTGACTTTCATTTTGGTTTCCTTTCTGATTTATATATACTGTGTTTTTATTTGCATTTATCAACAAATTCCCGAAAGAACGCCTTGTCGGGAAGAAAGCGCATGAGCGGGTAGCCTATAAGCAGCATAACCGCCCCTTCGCCCAGCCCCACCTGCGCGGCGTTGAGCGCGAATACTTCGGGGTGCGCGAATATGCCGAGGCCGTTATAGGCTTTCGTGATAACGCCGCCAACTACAAGCGCATTGAAGATAACCGGCATCAGCGCGCCGAGGAAAGCGGTAAGGCGCGTGTGAGCGCGCTTGCCGACGGCGGCGGTACACAGCCCGGCTGCCAGCGTGGCGAGAGAGCCGAAGATAATGTCAAAGATATTGCCGGTCATAAGGTTTGCCAAGCAGCAGCCCGCCGCAAGCCCCCAAGCCGTGCCGGGGATGAAATACGGCAGTATGCACAGTGCTTCCGACACGCGAAACTGCACCGCGCCGTAGCTTATCGGCGCAAGGGCAATCGTCAAAACGGCGTAGGCCGCGCCGGTGACGGCGGCGGCGCACAGCGCGCGAACGTTGGTTTTCATTATATATTAGGTGTCTCCTTGCTCTCTTTCCGTGTCGGGCTTTCCTGCCTCGCGGCGCTTGAGCGAAAATTCGCACCCGCAGTAAACCTGGCGGTATATTCCGTATTTCTCGCTCAGCTCCACCGAGCGGTTTTCGCCGTCGCGCTTTTTAAAATCGCTCGGCAGCCATGCCACACCGGCCGCGCGCCCTATCTCCTCGCCGAGGTTGTTGATAAGCTCGGCATTTTTGTGGCGCGATACGGTGAGCGTGGTGCAGTAACAATCAAAGCCGTAGTGCTTAGCTAGGCGCGCGCACTCCAAAAGGCGCAGCTTGAA
>CAYRPD010000065.1:2889-8812 GCA_964426095.1 uncultured Oscillospiraceae bacterium
AATCAAAGCCGTAGTGCTTAGCTAGGCGCGCGCACTCCAAAAGGCGCAGCTTGAAGCACTCTTCGCATCTTTTGCCGCCCTCGCCCTCAGCTTCAAGCCCCTTTATGCGCGCATAATAGTCCTCGCTTTTCCAAGGCTCGGCCAGTATGCTCACCTTGTCACACAGCCCCATTTTTTCTATTATCTCCGTCTGCGCGCGAAAGCGGCGGTTAAACTCTTCCTGCGGGTAGAGGTTGGGGTTATACCACAACAGCGTAACGTCAAAATACTGCGTCAAATATTCCAGCACGGAGCTTGAGCACGGCCCGCAGCAGCTGTGCAGCAGCACGCGCGGGAGCTTTTTCCCGCGCTTTTGGATAATGCGCTCCAGCTCCTTTTGGTAATTTCTCTTGTTCATATTCGCCATTGTAGCATAGTCGGAGAAAAAAATCCATACAGAGAATGAAATAAAAGAGAATATACATTTTTTCTTGCGTTTGATTGCGCCGTAGGATATAATTAATTGAAATACATACCCGGGGGAAACGAGCATGGATAATCGCACGAGCAAGCAGAATTATTATCTTGACATCGCCGATGCCGTTTTGGAGCGGTCAACCTGCCTCAGACGCAAGTACGGCGCTATAATCGTGAGAAGCGATGAAATAATTTCAACGGGCTATAACGGCGCGCCGCGCGGCCGCCGCAATTGCAGCGACATCGGCGGCTGTACGCGCGAAACGCTGCACATCCCCTCCGGCGAGCGGTACGAGCTTTGCCGCAGTGTTCACGCCGAGGCCAACGCCATTATCTCCGCTTCCCGCCGCGACATGATAGGTGCAACGCTTTACCTTGTCGGGCGCGATGCGCGCACGAATGAGCTTTTAAGTGACGCGTCAAGCTGCTCTATGTGCAAAAGGCAAATCATAAACGCGGGTATTGAGCGCGTTGTAGTGCGCGTCACGCCCACGGAGTATCGCACGGTAATGGTGAGCGATTGGATAGAAAATGATGATTCCATATTCACATTGGTGTGATATTAAATAAAAATCGTGAATGCGCAACAAAATCAGCGCGCCTCTCATGCTTCGAGAGGCGCGCTTTTCGTGTGGTTAGGGGGTTGTATCTAAACGCCGTGCGGCGGAGTATGTAGTCTGCCGCTTCGGTTTTCTCCGCGGTGGGCAGTTACCGCTCGGCACACGGGATCCTACATTGTGTGCCGCTTTCCATTATACTGTATAGTGTCGGCAAAAAGTCCTTAGCTGGCTTCCGCCGTTAGGTATAATATACACTCTAAACTTGAAAAGCGAATGAAAAAAGGTTTAGCAATTTGTTAATTCTCCGTTTCGGCCGTGTTGCCGCCGAGCGTGACGGCGTATACCGCTTCGCAAAGCTTCGTCATGCTCTCGCGCGTACACAGCGCTGTGGGCTTGCCGTCAACTTCGGCAAGGCAAAAGCTGCCGTCACGGCGGTATAGCTCTAAGGTGAGCGTGTCGGCGTTTTCGGTGTCAAAGCAAAGGGTTACGGCGATTTCGCTTTTGCCGGTCGGGGCTTCCTCGGTAAAGGAAGCTGCCGAGAGTGCGCAAAGCGCGCTTTCAATGTCGGCAATTGCGTCATCGTCTATTACCTCGCCGTTATAGCGCCAGCTCTTTTCATTATCGGAGAAGAGCGTTTTCTCCTCTTCCTCGGCAGAGTAGTCAAAGCGGTAGTCCTCGCCGTCAAGGGTAAAGGTCACGGACGCGAGTGCGTCAAAATCCCCGGTGAAAAGCTCATCATGCCGCAGCTCGTCAAAGCTTGCATTTAAAAGTGCGGCATAGTCCGCGGAGTTCAGCTCGTACACTATCTTTGATTCCCCTACGCGGCAGTAGGCTTGAACCTCGCTCGTGTCCTCGCCGTTTTTCTCGGCGATTTCAACTTCGCTCTTATTCTGCCCCACGGCGAGAGAAAAGCTTTGCTTTTCACCCTCATCGTCCGTGTAGCCGAGATTGACGGTGAGCGCGGGGTTATCCAGCCCGTAAAAGCTGAGCTTATCAAGATTTACATCATAGCTTGCGTATTCGCCCAAGCCCAGAGACGCGATAACACGCAGATAGCTTTTCACCTTGTCCGTATCCAGCGGCTTGCCGTCGACAAAATAGATATCATCCTGGCATATGCTCTCCCCGTTTTCATCGCGCACTACAGTGTAGCTCTCGCTGCCGGAAAAGGCGAGAGTGTCGGCCTCGGTAATGTCGGGGGTGGTATCGTTTTTAATCATGGCTTTAAGCTCCGTGCCGAAGCTATCCAGGGGATCTTCGGCGGCGAGGTACACGGTGTCCCCGCCGAAAGAGACATAGCGCTGCGCGTCCATGCTGCTGTAATCGCCCAAGGTTACGCTTATATCGCCGTCGGCGGTGGTGAGCGTGACGGTGCATTCGGGCTTATCCAGCCCGTAAGCGCCCAAATCGTCCGCATTTTCTATGGTGAATGCGGCGTTGAACGCTTCAAAAAGCCCCAAGCGCTCGTTTATCTTGTCCGCGTCCACGGGGAACGCTTCATCGAAAGCGTATTTCCATGCGCCGTCATCGTCCTTATAAAAGCTCAAGGTCTCCTCGCCGCGCGTCCAAGATATCCCCGTCACGCTCTCCGCATCCAGCGCGAAAACCGTCTCCCCGCTCACGCGGATATCTTCTTTCTTCGTTTCAATGTGCTTTACGGCAAACGTGGCTATGCACACTGCCGCCAGCACGCCCAAGAGTACATAAAGCCTTTTAGCCTTGCTCATTTCTCCTCTTTCTCCTTTCCAGAATCACGATTACGCCGCAGAGCACAACACTCGCCGGGATAATGCCTATCATCAACGTTTTAAGCGAGGCGGCGGAAGAATCGCTTATCGTGAGATAGTCGTAGCTCAGGCTCTTTGTGCGTATGGAAACGGCCTCGCTCTCCCCGGCGAGGGAAGAAAGTGCGTTCATCGCAAGGTCGAGGTTTGCGCCGGAGGAATAGGCGTTATAGAGAGTATCGAGCATGGAAGAGGATGCAAAGTAGATTATCTCACCGCTGCTTTCGCTCTTTATATCTACGCCGAGCGCAAAGGGGCCGTCCGTGTCGCCCTCGGCTTTTTCATAGCTTGTCATGGCGTAGCCCGCCTTTTTGCTGAAAGCGGTGTCGGAAGTCGTCAAAAGCGCGGTGACTTCGCCCCGCGTGCTCTCGCCTATCTCCAAGCCCTGCGCGAGCGGGACAATGACATAGTACTTCGAGGCGATTATAGGCTGGGTGATGTCGCTTTCGGCCACGTCCGGCAAAAGCACCACGGGCGCGCCGAGGGCATAGTGCTCGCGGTCTTGCTCGACCACCATGCCGTCTATTACGCTGATGCCGTACTCTCCTATGAGCGAGGCGAGGTTTTCAAGCGTGCCGCCGTCCGTCCCGCCGGACATTATCATAAGCTTCCCGCCGTTATCCACGTAGTCGGCGAGCATATCGCGCTCGGCAGAGGAAATGTCGCTCGCGGGGGCGTATATCAGCACGCTTGCCGCGTCTTTGGGGATTTCGTCCTCTTTTAAAAGCGAAATCTCTTCAAGGCTCATGTTCTCGCGCTCAAGCTGGGAGCTGAAGTTGTCCGGCAGCGCGGCTTCTCCATGCCCCGTGAGGGAATACACTTTCGGCAGCGCTTCAAGCGTAACATAGTCTATGGCCGAGGTTATTGCGCCCTCGCCGTCAAAGGAATACACCGCCGAGTAGGAAGCAAGGTCAACATCGGAAACGTAGATGTCAGAATAGTCAATATAGCGGTATTTCTCGCCGCATTCTACGATGAGGCTGTTGTTGTTCACCGCGGAATCGGTGTACTGCGCGGCAAAGGTGGGGTAAATGTCGGGGTTTTTCTTCTCGATTGTTATGCGGGAAGAGAGCGCGGCGTATTTATCCAAGAGGTTTTCTATAATCTCGTCCTCTTCGCCGGACTGTACCACCCAGTAGATTGTGATATCGTCCTCAAGGGCGTTCAAAACGGATTTCGTGTTGCCCGTGACGGAATAGAGCTTGCTTGCGCTTATGTCGTACTTTGTAAGGTGTGTAGGGAGCGCCTCGGCAAAGACATTCACCGCAACCAAAATCGCCAGCACTATCGCCGTGAGCGTAACGGAGTAGCTGCCGCCCTTTGCGGCAATGCGGTTTTCGCTCTCCGCGCCGAAAAGCTTTGTGAAAAACGCTTTTGCTTTCATCAGTTGTACCTCCTTTTTTCAAGCGACTGCACCGTGAGCAAAAGGAAGAAGGCAATCACCGAAAGATAGAACACAACGGAAGTCATGTCGAATACGCCGTTTACGAACGAGCTGAACCGCCCGAAGAGGGACAGCGCTTCCATTGCCGAGGGCAAGAGCCGCGCCAAGGCCGAAGCATCGACAAACACGGTGATTATCGCCGCGATAAGCAGCAGCATACCCGCCCCGTAGCCGATTGTGAGGCTCTTTGTCAGGTGGTACACCACCGCGCCCAGCGCCAGCGCCAATATCCCCACGCCGAGCGCCGCGCCGAAATACGAAGCGGAGATGTTTTCCGCAAGTGTCACGCTGTAGTAGTTAAATAAGAAGAGCGCTATGGATATCCCTGCGGCAAAGCCTTGGCTGTCAGTGAGGGATGAGATGAACATACCCACGGCGATAAGCGCCGCACCCATCAAGAAAAACGCAAAAAGCGAGCCGTAGGCCGTGAGGAGATACACCTCGCCGTATTGCGAGAAGATGAGCGGGTACACCGCCGTCACGATAAGGGGCGCGAGAAACACAATGAGCATTGCCGCGTACTTTCCCGCGACAATTTCCCACGTGGTGAGCGGGAGCGAATAAAGAAGCTGATCTGTTTTCTGCCGCTTTTCCTCGGCAAAGGAGCGCATCGTGAGCACCGGGATAATAACCGTCAGCCCAATTGACACAAATTGCAGCACGTATTCAAAGCTTGCAACGGCGGCTTCGATGTTATATAGCATCGATCCCACGCCGATGAACAAAAGCAAAAACGCGCAGAAAAGGTAAGCGCTCAGCGCGTGGCAGTAAGCGCGCACCTCGTGTTTAAAAATCGCTTTCACGCCTTTTTCACCTCGCTTTCGCCCGTAAGCTCGCTTTGCGCGAGCTTTACGAACACTTCTTCAAGGTTTTCCTTGCCCGCGTCCATGTTCGCCGCAAGCTTCCCGTGCGATATTATGAGCACGCTTTCGCATATTGCCTGCACCTCGGAAAGTATGTGCGAGGAGAATATAACGGAGTGGCTTTTGCCGAGGGAGCGTATAAGCTCACGTATTTCGATGATTTGTATCGGGTCAAGCCCCACGGTAGGCTCGTCCAAGATTATCGTGCCGGGGTTGCCGAGTATGGCCTGTGCAATGCCCACGCGCTGCTTATAGCCCTTTGAAAGCGTGGAGATGAGCCGCCCCTGCACAGTTTCAAGTCCCGTTTTTTCTATCGCGTCCTTTACCTGTGCATGAAGCTCTTCCCCGCGCAAGCCCTTTGCCTCGCCCACGAAGCTTAGGTATTCCCTCGGCGTTTCGCTCATATAAAGCGGCGGCTGCTCCGGCAGGTAGCCGATGCGGCGCTTTGCCTGCTGCGGCTGTTGCAGAATGTCAAACCCGTCAATGCTTACGCTGCCCTCGCTCGGCGACAGGCAACCGGCCATTATGTTCATGGTCGTGCTTTTTCCCGCGCCGTTCGGGCCGAGAAAGCCGTAGATGTTATTATCGTCAATTGTGAACGATATATCGTCCACGGCCAACAGCTCCCCGTAGCGCTTAGTCAGGTGTTCAACCTTAATCATATAAGCTCCTCCTGATTTTTTCGCCGATATAATGTGCAACACATTGTATCGGCGTTTGTGGTAAGTATAGTAGCCACCTAAGCTTAAACAAGGCTGAAAACACGGTTAAGGAAGTGTAAACATAGAAAAGGAGCTGCGCGGTGCGCAGCTCCTT
>CAYRPD010000066.1:0-8764 GCA_964426095.1 uncultured Oscillospiraceae bacterium
TGCCGAGGGATATTTTATCGTCCCGCTTTTTCACCCCTGGCAACGCCGAAAATGCGCGGCAAAAAGGGCCACCTGAGACGGTGACCCCTTGCGAAAGGATAAGTATCAAAATTTCATAAATACCGATACGGCCAAAACCGGTATTGCCGTGATAAGCATATAAAGGAGAATGAACCCCAGGCCGATGCTTCCCGTGCTCAGTATTTTTATAAATACAATGAGCATACCCATAACGGCGCTCAAAACCGAGATAATAAGGTTTATCTGTGTCGCCGTGTACATACTCTTGCCGGTGTCCGCCATGCTCGTTACCGAGGCGAGACCCTCTCGGCATACAACCGCCGCTATCTTGCTGCTTTCGGACGGCTGAGTTTCGGTAATTTTAAAACGCTCCACATACGGCGGGAAATCGTACCCGTCCGTTGCGATGTCAAACGTGCTCTTGAGCATTTCCGGCGTGATGTTGAAGTCACGCAGGGCGAAAATGGGGTGGCGGTTGGAACGCATGAGGTCTACAAGCGCCTTGCGCACCTGCGGCAAAGGCTCATAGTTCATGGAGAATATCCCGTACAAAACCCCGTCAATTGCTAAAAGCACCGTGGTTTTATCCACAAGTCTAAACGGAATGCGCACATTCATAAGGCGCATAAGATCGCTGCTGCCGCAAAGCACAACGTGCCCATCTATAATGGCTTTCATGCCGCCGCCGGAGAGATATTCAAAGCCCATCATCGGCTGAACGGTGCATTCGTTTTGCTTCATTTCCTCCGCGAACGCCATACCCATCGAGCACCCGGAAGCGATTATCATGCTTCCTGCGTAAGATATGACCTTTTGCGCGTCCTCATCGGCGAAAATGCGGATAGATTCAATGGATATCGTCCCCTCGGGGAAGAGATCGCGATCGGTTACGATAAGGTTATTGCTCTGTCCGATGTCGCATAAGCCCGACCAGCCCGCTATCGCCGCGCCCGAAGAGAAAATTTTCATCGAGCCCATAAAGAACGGCAAAGCAAAGCAGATAAGCGCAGTCAGAGGAACGGCAGGGGCGAGAACCGCCGAGAAAATGAACACTATTTCGTAGTAGTTCTTAGTAACGGCGGAGAGCACAACCGCAAAAATCATAGCCGCCAAAAGGAAGAACGGGGAGAGCTTCGCGTAAAGCGTTTCATCGGGGGCGGCCTCTTCACAGCGGCGCACAAAGCCCGTTGCGGGGCGCGCGGTTTTGAGAAGCGTTATATCCTCTGCGCTTACGCTGTTATCGCCGACTATGCTGTAAATGCGCTTTGCAATGGTGGGAACGCGCAGGGATTTGCGAAGTGCGCGTATGCTCAAAAGGGAAGAGAGCATTATGCCGATAAGGGAAAGGCTTGATACAACGCAAAGCGGGAGGTGCGTCCCGGCGGCGCTGCCCGTGGCTACCATAGCCGCGTCTACGCTCGTTGCGATGCAGGAAAGCACCGCCAAGCTCTCAGCGCCCGGGTGGAGATGCGCCATTTTTAAAATGCCGTTTGTCACAATGTCAAGCGCCAAAAGCATTATCGTCAGCTGCAAGGCAAGGCACGTGGCCGCTGTAACGGGCAGATAGCCCAGCATACCCGGAATGGGAAGCCCGAGCGATATGTACAGCATGAACGCCCACAGTCCCAGCGCAATGCGCAGACGCATACGCGCAGAGTACACATGAGAGCCATAATACTTCGAGGCCGCGGCACAGCTCACTTCCGCGCCGAGATCTTCATCTTCGTCCGGCATCGTGTCGGCAGAGCCGCCCTTATGCGTGCCTCTCAAACGGAGAAATACGCTTGCGAAAACCGAAGCGACATATTCCGAGAACGACGGGGGAGCATACCCCTCGGGAAGCTCGTCGTCATCGGCGTAATCATCGCCGTACTCGGCGGCGTAGTCCGCCGCTTCAGCGTACCCGTTCAATTCGCCGGTGACATCGCGAAAGCCCTTTGCAAAGGTTTCCTCTTCGTCCTCTTCCTCGGCTATGTATTTCGGTTGATAAGAGCTTTTGCTCTTCTTGCTCTTCTTGGGAAAAGAAAACTTATTCTTTGCGCGCGGAGTTTCGGGGAGCTCGCCGTAGTCGCTTTCCTCGTCAGGCGCGGCGTAGCGGCTTTCGGGGGGCGTGTAGCCCTCTTCCCCGCTGAAATCGAAATCGCGCGTATTCTTGCTTGCCCGGCGCTCCTCTGCGGCGCGGTTCGCGCCGAGGTTAAAGCGGCTGTCGATTTCGGGGGCATACTCGTCCTCGTGGGAGTAAGTAGGCTCGTCATAATCGAAATCGGAAAACAGCGCGCCGGAATGAAACTCGGAAAGAATTTCGTCCACGGAAGGCTCGTCATTGCCGTATTTATTTTTTTTGTTGTCTTTACGGCTCATGATGTAATCCGTCTCCTCCGGTTGATAATAAAACGCCTGTTCGGCATATTCAGTGGATTGTCTGAAAACCGGTCGTCTCGGACGACGAGCAACACGAAGCATCGGCATCGTGCGCATAGGCGCGCGCCTTGCTTGCTCTACGGCCAAATATTCCAGTTCCACTGCCTGTCACCACCTTCGCTGAGGGTATTTTTTGTGTTATCGTTTAAGCTTTCGCTTGTTATTTTTGCATTGTGCGCTGGCGCAAAACCTCGTACATGGTTATTGCCGCCGCTGTAGAAGCGTTGAGGGAGCTTACCTGTCCGCGCATGGGAAGCGATATAATAAAGTCACAGCTTTCGCTCACGAGCCGCCCCATTCCGTCACCCTCCGAGCCGATTACGAGCGCCACAGCGCCGTCAAACTCGGTGTGCCACAAATCGCTTTGCCCGTTTGCCGCCGTGCCGTATACCCATACGCCGCGCGCCTTAAGCTCCTTTATCGCGGCCGGGATATTCGCCACTCGCGCAATCGTCATGTGCTCGGCCGCGCCTGCGGATGCCTTATCCACTATCGCCGTCAGCCCTGCACTGCGCCGCTTGGGGATTATCACCCCGTGCGCGCCCGCGCATTCCGCCGTTCTTATTATCGCGCCGAGATTGTGCGGGTCGCTTATCTCGTCACAAACTATTATAAAAGGCTTCTCGCCGCGCTCATCGGCCAGGGCGAATATATCGTCCACCGTGCAGTATTCCCTCACGGCGGCGAGCGCTACCACGCCTTGATGCGCGTGCGTTTGGCTCATGTAGTCAAGCTTGCGCCTGTCAGCTTCGACAACGACTATCCCGGCGCTTCTGGCCTTGGAAGCGATATGTCCGAGCGTGCTGTCAACATCGCCCTTGGCGATAAATATCTTGTCTATTGCTCTCCCGGCACGAAGCGCCTCTATAACGGCATTGCGCCCCTCTATAATATCGTTTTTCAGCTCTTTTTCTTCCATTTACTATGCTCCAATAATTTAGCCAACATAATTGTGGTTACATAATACCACAATATTATGTAAATTAAAAGGGGTAATTTTAAATTTCGCGAAATTTTTTTTGTTCAAAAAAATTTAATGGACATATTTTCGCTCTGAGGGTATTATATAGGTAATAAAAAAGCGGCCTTTGCGGGCAAAAACGCCCGCGCCGCAGTGAATTTTCCCCTTTGCCGCGCGGCAGGGGACAGCATAAGGAGCATACCCGATGAAAAACCCCAGAAACAAGGTTGACGCATTTTGCCGCAAGCACCCGAATTTCGGCGTGCCGAATCTGATGAAATACGTTGTCATTGCCAATGTTGCCTTTTGGCTTATCGGCGCTGTCAACCCCACCTTGATGAGCTATCTCACGTTTAATCCCGCGCTCATTTTGCGCGGTCAGGTTTGGCGCATTGTCACGTTTGCGCTCTATCCGCCCTCTACGGGGCTTTTGGCCTTTATCGCGTTCTACTTTTATTATATGATAGGCAGCACGCTTGAGCAGTATTGGGGTACGGCGCAGTTTAATGTTTACTTTTTCTCCGGCTTAATACTCACGGTGCTTTACGGCTTTATAATGTACTTTGTCACTGGCATTTCCTTTAACCTCACGGCGGAGTATGTGTATCTATCCATGTTCTTCTCCTTTGCCGTCCTTTTCCCGGATATGCAGGTGCTCTTGTTCTACATTCTGCCTATTAAGATAAAATACCTTGCCTATCTTGATGCGGCGCTTTTCGTCTTGGGCGTGTTCACAACGCCCTTTCCGGCAAATCTACTGCCCGTTGTCGCCGTGCTCAACTTCCTCATCTTCTGCGGGGGCGACCTTTTTTCCTCGCTTCCCAAGCGCCCCAGCGCCAACACCGTCAACTTCCGCCGCGAAAGCGCACGCATAAAGCGCGAGCAGCAAGCCAATCTCTATACGCATAAATGCGCCGTCTGCGGCAAAACCGACACCGAGTTTCCCGAGCTTGAATTTCGTTACTGCTCCCGTTGCGCGGGCTATCATTGCTTCTGCCAAGACCATATTTATAACCATATCCACTTCACCGAGTGATTGAATATGTTGTTATGTAAACCGATATAACCGATAATAAAACTCTGCGAGTATATTTACCCGCAGAGTTTTTGTATATGTGCCTTAATCAACGTGCTTTAGCGTGACGGAAACGACTTCGGGGCGGTTATTAAACCGCAGGGGAATAACGCTGTTGCCTAAGCCACGGCTGATTATCATCTTAGCCCCGTCAAATTCATAAAGCCCTGCGTCATACTTAGGGAAAAGCCCCTGTCCGGGGGCGATAAGCCCGCCGATGAACGGCAAGCGCAGCTGCCCGCCGTGGGTGTGCCCGCTCAAAATAAGCTCCGCGCCGCCAGCGATGTAGCTTTCGATGTATTCCGGCCTGTGCGCAAGCAGTAGGTTAAATTCGTCCTCGGCGCAAAGCCTTTGCACCTTGCCCTTTATCATCGCGGGGAAGCCCTCGGCAATCTCATCGCGCGTTGCAAAGTTCGGGTCGTCTATCCCGATTATGCGTATTGCCGCGCCCTCGCGCGCTATCGTAACTGCGCTATCCGTCAGCACCGTCACACCCAGCGTCTCCAAGCCCTCTTTGAGCTTCCAATAGTCCATTAACGCGCCCTCGTGGTTGCCCGTTACGTAGTAAACCGGGGCAAGCTCCGCTACGCGGCTGGCAAAGCGCAAGGCGCGGTCAATGTCCGTGCGGTTTGAATCAATCAAATCCCCGGTGATAGCAATGATGTCGGGCTTTTCATCGGCAATGAGCGCGATAAGCGCGGCGTTATCCTCACCAAGCTCCGCATCGTGCAAATCCGATATGTGCGCAATCTTAAACCCGTCAAATTCCTGCGGGATTTTGTCGCTCTCGGCGCTTATGCGCGTCAAGGTCAGCGCGGTGTTGCCCCATATCGTCCAAATAACCGCCGCCGCGATAAGCGCAAGCAGTGCGGCGGTTAGTATTACGCTGTGTTGTGTCTTTTTCCTGCCTTTTGCCATGCCCGCGCCTCTCTTTCCGATTATTCTAAGCTATTATATGCCCGCTGTCAGGCAAAAATCAGTATACGCAAGCTCTTCCCGCATGGAAAGAGCTTGCGCCGTGTGTGTGGATAAAGCTATTTTACCCGACCTTGGAATACTCACAGCTTTGGTTGCCGGTTTGTATGCCGTTGGTGTTGTACTTTGCGTAGGTCAAGCGGCCGAGATTTGAAATCGTGGCGTAGTATGCGGTGGAATCATCGGGGTTGAAGCCAAAGCCCGTTGTGCCGAGCGCGGCTGTCAGCGCGATGGGGTAATCCTCAGCCCCGGCGGGGTAGATCACAAGCTTTGCCGCGTCCTCGCCGATAACGACATTAGAGGTAAACGCCCCGCATTTAATGCTCATGCCGACTGTCTGCGCAATGAGCGTAGGATCGCCCATGTAAAGCTCCCATGTGCCGCAGTAGGGGGCATAAAGCTGCAAAAGCGCCAGCCAGTTTTCTCTGTTTTCAAACTCGCCCGAGTATGCCGAGAGCCATTGATAAGCCCCTATAACATCCCCCTCGGAAAGCTTTGTGTAAAACGGCCTTGTAAAGTCCCCGGCGGCGAGGGCGCGCTCATGTAGCTGTGCGCTGTCCGCGTAATCGCCGAGTGCACTAAGCTCCTTGGCTATAGCCTCGCATATCGGCAGTGCGCCCTCTTCGGGCGCGGTTTCTATGTTTATCTCCACGCCGTCCTCGCGCAGTATGTCGCGCAAATCGGACGATACGGCGTTACCGAGCGCGGCAAACACATCCTGCGGGATGTAAATAACGCTCTTTTCCCCGTCCGTACCGCTGAATGCGGCGTACACGCCCTGTAAGAAGTATTTCTCCGCGTATTCCACCAAACGCAATGCGCGCTGATATAAGCTTTCCTTGGCCTTGTCCTCGCTGTCGGCGTAATCGGCAAGCAGCGTGAACGCATCACGCGCCTTTAGATATGCGCCCATATCGAGAAGCGCCTGTGCTTCATCGTATGCCGCGCGCTTTTGCGCGTCAAAATAGTCCGCAATTGCCTTTTGCGCCTTGGCAAGCTGAGCTTCGCTGTCTTTATAATCGCCCAGCGCTTCAAAGCGCTTTGCGGCCTCGCGGTAGAGGGCAACGGCAACCGTTTCCCCCTCGGCAACGTCTGAGCGCTTCATGTCAATTGACAACAGCCCCGCCACATCGTCCTTCGCCGCGCACTCCATTAAATATACGGCTCTCGCGTAGGGTACGCCGTACTCGGCCTTTTCCGCGCTGTCTGAATAATCGCCCAGCGCGGCGAAGGCGCTTTCCGCCTCGTCATAGCGCCCGGCGGATAAAAGCGTTTGCGCCGCGGCATAGTCATCCTTTTGCTGCATATAGCGCGGCACGGTCACAAGCGCCGCCAAAGCGATGATAAGAAGCGGAATAATAACCGCCAGCGCGATAATAAGTTTCTTCCTTGCCGCGCGCTTTTCGCTTTGCTCCTGCTCGTCCTGCTGCTTTTCGCTCTCCACCCTCTGCGCGCTTTCCGAGCGCAGCGAGCTTACATTTATGTTCTTCAGCGCCGAGTATACGCGGCGGCAACGGTGGCATTTTGCTTCCTGCTCGTGGTTTATCGCCCCGCACGTGCAAACCCACAGCCCGCGCTCGCTCTGCGGCAGCATTTTGCAGTCGCTCCCGTAGCGTATGCGGTATTGCCTTGCAAGCTCCTTGTCGCCCAGCGCGTCCTCAAGCCTTTGCATCGCGGGCATTTCCGACCAAGCAGAGCCTGTCCCGTCCCACGCTGCGCCGTCTGCGTAGCCGACTTCCTGCACGCTTACGCGAAAGCCCTCGCATTCGCCTTGCGGCAGTATTATCGCCGCCTTGCGCCCGAACTCGTCATCACGCTTGGCGCGAAGCTCCGTATATAAATATGTAACGTCCTCTCCCGCGCTCTCGCCTGTGGACTTTGTGGGCGAAATGCTTACGCGGATAAAGGCAATTTCCTTTTCGCTCAGGCTCGTCATGCAAAGCTGAACCATCAGCTTTTTTGAAACGCTGTCCTGAATAAGCGCCCCGGAAGTAATTATAACGGGCGCGCCGGGGGAGTACAGCATACTCGGCAGTGTGTATTTTTTCTCGTATCTCTCGGCCATTTCTTATCCTCCTTGCGGGGGTATTTTTTAATTAATGCTCACGCTGATTCCGTTCACTTCCACGCCGCTGTCGGCGGGGATGAGCAGGTATTTGCGCCCGTCAATAATCCGTGTTTCGATGAGATAGCTGTTCTCCGGCGAAACGCTTATTTTTATCTCCGGGGTCTCAACCTTGAACTTTTTCGTGTCAATGATGTTGTTCGGGTTGAGCGCGGCGTTCTCGCCGAACTCCTTTTCGCACTCGGCGCGGAAGCTCTCAACCGCTTCATCGTCCACGCCGCTCTCGCGCAGCATCGCGCCTACCTCGTTCACGCTCAGCTCCAGCTTCTCCGGGTCTTTGGCTTCCTTGTGCTCGGCAATGCGCGCGCAAATGTGCTCATGCACGGCTTGCACTACATCGTAGCTGCATTGCGCGTCCAGCGCGCCCGTAATCGCCGCGCCGAAAGCGTCCTTCTGCTCCGGGGCGGACATCACCGGCGGCGTGCAAAAGAGCGCGTCTATAAGCTCTTGGTGAAGCTCTGCGGGCTTTCGCGCGTAGTATAGGGCATTATATATGTTCGTTGCGCGCGAATCAAAGCACGGGAACATAAACCCCAGCGCGGGCGCGGCCACGGTCTGCCCCACGGTGTTCAGGTGAAACTCCCCGCTGTCGGCGCTGTAGCCAAGCTCGGGCGAAGCCGAGCGCACGGGGCACACCGCGCAAAGGAAGTATTTGAATACCTCGCCCGCGTCGTCGCGCTCCGCGCCGTCCCGCCCGTAAATAGGCACATCATAGCTCTCCCCGGCAAGCAAAATGAGGTAGCCGCTCGTCTCCTCAAAGCGCAGCGCGTTTATAATTTTCTCAAAAAGCGCCGTGCGCGCTTCCTCGTCGCGGCAAAGCTCCTTTTTAAGCTTCATCAGCAGGGAATGCTCCTCGCTCCCCGCAACCTGCGCCGTGGCAAACTCAATGTCAATAAGGTTTTTTCCCAGCGTCCCCGACAGCACCTTTTTCATCAGCGCCAAATACATTTCGCCCTCATCGTGGCTCAAAAGCCCGAAAGGCGTGTCAAACTGCGAAACTATTTCCCTGGCTGAGTTTACATAACAACCATATATAACAGAAACTGCGCTCCTCTCCGGCTTCCACCGGCGGCGTATTTCGTTAAGCTCTTTTTGATTCATCTGCGTGCTCCTTGTGTGATTTTGTGCTTTTAAACTATTATATTATATTCTACTTCCGTCCCCAAGGCAAGCAAAAGATGTTAAT
>CAYRPD010000067.1:0-8759 GCA_964426095.1 uncultured Oscillospiraceae bacterium
GAAAGCGCCGAGAGCGAAGAGCCTGCATACACGGGCGATAACGCGTAAGCATGGAACAGAAAACGCTTTCCGTTTCACAGCTTAACGGAATTATAAAAGGGCTTATTGATAATGAACCTCTGCTGGGCGAAGTGTGCGTAAGAGGGGAATTATCCAATTATAAAATCTACCCGTCGGGACACCATTATTTCACGCTCAAGGATGCGGAGAGCAGCATTCGCTGTGTTATGTTCAAATCCAGCGCCGTGAAGCTTCGCTTCCGCCCGGAAAGCGGCATGGGCGTGACGGCGTTCGGCCGCGTGTCCGTTTATCCGAGAGACGGGGCATATCAGCTTTATACCACCGCGCTTTTGCCCGAGGGTACAGGCGATTTGCAGATTGCCTTTGAGCAGCTTAAAAAGAAGCTTGACGAAGAGGGGCTGTTCGACAGGGCGCATAAAAAACCTCTGCCGCGCTTCCCGGAGAAAATCGCGATTATAACCTCATCCGCCGGGGCGGCCGTGCACGATATGATACGTATTTTGCGCCAACGCTGGCCGATGACAAAGGTTATATTGTTGCCAGTGCGCGTGCAGGGCGTGGAAGCACCGCCCGAAATAGTTGGCGCTATACGCTATGCAAACGAATTTAACGTGGCCGATGTAATTATAACCGGTCGCGGCGGCGGCTCGATTGAGGATCTTTGGGCGTTTAATGATGAGCGCGTGGCGCGCGCAATATACGCATCCGAAATCCCGGTTATATCCGCTGTCGGCCATGAGCCGGATGTTACGATTTCCGACTATGTGGCGGATGTGCGCGCATCCACCCCGTCCAACGCGGCGGAGCTTGCCGTGCCGGACATTGCGGAGTTTACGGATGTTTTGCATTCGTATGATATCCGCTCTCGGCAAGCGATGAGTAAGAAGCTTGCTTTCTTGCGCACTCGCATAGAAACGATTGCCGCAAAGCGCGTTATGCTAGACCCAGCCGCGAGCATAGACGACCGCCGCTTAGAGCTTGACCGTTATCGAGAAAAGCTCATTACCGCGCAGGAACAGATAAATGCGCGCAAAAAGCATGAATACATACGCCTTGCCGCCGCGCTTGACGCGATGAGCCCATTGAAAGTGCTCTCGCGCGGCTATGCAATAGCAAGCGATGATAAGGGCAAGGTAATAAAAAGCATTAAAAACGTCAATACGGGCGATGAGCTTGCGCTTCGCTTTACGGACGGCGCGGCGAAATGCAGCGTCACGGATTTGACGTGGGATAAATAAATCTACGGGGAGGAAAACCCTATGGCAACAAAAAAGCTGAGCTTTGAAGAATCCGTTGCAAGGCTTGATGAGATAGTAAAGCATTTGGAAAGCGGGGATATGCCGCTTAGCGAATCCCTTTCCATGTTTGAAGAGGGGACAAAGCTTATCTCCTCTTGCACAAAGCTTTTGGACGAGGCCGAGCAGACCGTGGTTAAGCTCAAAAAGGGCGCGGACAGGCAGCCTGTTGAACTGCCGTTTGAGGAAGAGACGCAATGAACGAGAAAGAATACATTGAACTTATAGAAAGCGCACTTGAAGCGTCTTTCC
Organism: uncultured Oscillospiraceae bacterium; assembly: GCA_964426095.1. Lineage (GTDB taxonomy): Bacteria > Bacillota > Clostridia > Oscillospirales > Oscillospiraceae > Limivicinus. The sequence goes on from CAYRPD010000067.1 coordinate 1,569, forward strand.
CCGGCTATGAAAAGCTTCCTCAGGCGGGGCTTGCCGAGGCCATGCGCTACAGTCTTCTTGCAGGCGGCAAGCGCATTCGCCCCATGCTGGTGCTTGAATTTTGCCGCATCGCGGGCGGGGATATAAATGCGGCGTTGCCTACCGCGTGCGCTGTGGAAATGCTGCATACATACAGCCTTATCCACGATGATCTTCCCTGCATGGATAATGACGATTTGCGCCGTGGCAGACCCACAAACCACAAGGTTTACGGCGAATGCGTGGCAACCCTCGCGGGGGACGCTATGCAAGCGGAAGCCTTTCATTCGATTTTGTCATCCGACCTTCCTGCCGAGCGCAAGGCAAAGTGCGCCGAGATTCTTTCCGGCGCTGTCGGGCTTGACGGAATGTGCGGCGGGCAGTATCTTGATATGCTGGGCGAGGGGAAAGCCCTTACCGAGCAGGAGTTGACCGAGATAAACAGCCGCAAAACCGGCGCTTTACTCGTGGCTGCTTGCCAAATGGGCGTTGCGGCGGCGGGCGGGAGCGAGCTTCAGCTTGCCTCGGCCGGGCATTTCGGCGCGGCGCTGGGTATGGCGTTTCAGATAAGAGATGATATGCTCGATGTTCTCAGCACGCAGGAAGAACTGGGCAAGCCCATCGGCTCTGACGCGCAGGAGAACAAAAACACATATATGGCGCTTATGGGAGAGCAGGGCTGCCGCGAAACCGTTGCAAAGCTGACGGATTTTGCAAAGAACGTGCTTTCGGAAGCGTTTGAAGATACTGAATTTCTCTGCTCGCTTGCGGACAAGCTGGCCACTAGAAATAAATAATAATTTTTGGGTGAAGATTTGAGTATTTTAGAGAAAATAAACTCCTCTGCGGACATTAAGGCGCTTCCGGCCTCGGAGCTTGACGCGCTCTGCCGCGAGATACGGGAGTTTTTGATAAACAGTGTTTCAAAAACGGGCGGGCATCTGGCCTCAAACCTCGGTACGGTTGAGCTGACTGTTGCTCTGCACCGCGTATATGATACGAGCGTAGATAGGCTTGTTTTCGATGTCGGTCATCAGAGCTATACCCATAAGCTCATTACCGGCAGACGCGAAGCGTTTTCTACCCTGCGCCAGCACGGCGGCCTTTCCGGCTTTCCCAAGCCCTATGAAAGCGAAGATGACGCTTTTATAACCGGCCATTCGTCTACCTCGGTTTCCGTTGCCACGGGCATGGCTCGTGCACGCCGATTCACGGGGAAAAAGTACGATGTTGTCGCCGTGATAGGGGACGGCGCAATGACCGGCGGCCTTGCCTATGAAGGGCTTGAGGACGCGGCTTCCTGCGGCGAGCCTATTGTTATCATTCTCAACGATAATAATATGTCTATCAGCGAAAATGTCGGCGGTATGTCGCGTTTACTCGGCGCAATGCGCTATAAACCGGCGTATATCAGCTTTAAGCGCTGGTACAGGGAAGAGTTTAAAAAGTCCCCCAAGCTCTATGCCTTTAACCATAAGATTAAAGAGTGGGTCAAGTCCCGCCTTTTGCCCGATAATACGTTCAGCCAAATGGGCTTTGAATACCTCGGCCCTGTTGACGGGCACGATGTGCAGAAGCTTGAATCTGTGATTCGCCTTGCCAAAGACATGGAGCAGCCGGTTATAGTCCATGTGCTCACCAAAAAGGGCAAGGGCTGCTCTTATGCCGAGGAGCACCCGGATAAATTCCACGGCGTTGGGCCTTTTGACCCGGTGACGGGTGCTGTAAAGGAATCCGGTATGACCTTTTCCGATTGCTTTGGCAAGAGCCTTTGCGAATTTGCCGCGCGCGATGAGCGCATTTGCACGATTACGGCGGCTATGTGCTCCGGCACGGGGCTTGAAGAGTACGCTAAAACCTACCCCAAGCGCTTTGTGGATATCGGCATTGCCGAGGGTCACGCGACGGCTATGGCCGCCGGTATGGCAAAGCAGGGGGCGTTGCCCGTTTTCGCCGTGTATTCAAGTTTTCTCCAGCGCGCTTATGATATGCTTATCCATGATGTCTCGCTCCAGCGGCTGCACACCGTGTTTGCCGTTGACCGCGCGGGGCTTGTCGGCAATGACGGGGAAACGCACCACGGTGTTTTCGATGTGGGGTATCTCTGCTCCGTGCCGGGCATGACGGTTTTGTGCCCTGCCGGGTTTGATGAGCTTCACGATATGCTGGAAAACGCCCTCTTTGAACAAACAGGACCCGTTGCCGTGCGCTATCCGCGCGGCGGCGAGGGTGAATATAAGGAATCCCACCTTGAGCATGAGTATATACTCCGTCAGGGCGGCGATGTTACGGTGGTTTGCTACGGCGTAATGGTTAACCAAGTGCTTGCTGCGGCAAGAGAGCTTGAAAAGTACGGCATAAGCGCGGAGATTATAAAGCTTGGCGCGATAAAGCCCAATGATTACGCGCTGACGCTCGGCTCGGTTATGAAAACGGGTAGGCTTGTTGTACCCGAAGAGTGCTGTGCATTCGGCGGTATAGGCGAGCGCATTTTGGCGCTTTGCGGGGACAATAATGTCCGCGTTCGCTCCTCGCGCCTTATTAACCTGGGCGAGGGGATAGTATCGCAAGGTACGGTAGCGGAGCTTGAGCATGACTATTCCTTGGATGCCGAGGGCATTGCAAAGGCCGTGTGTGATATGTTCGGAGTAAAGCGATGAAAAAGCTTAGACTGGATCAGCTCGTTTTTGACATCGGCCTTACCGAAAGCCGTGAGCGCGCGAAAACCACGATTATGAGCGGCGTTGTGTTTGTCAACGGTCAGCGCGCGGATAAGCCTGGTATGGCCGTATCGCCAGATGCAAAGGTTGAAATCCACGGGGAAACCCTGCCCTTTGTCAGCCGCGGCGGATATAAGCTTGATAAGGCGCTTCGCGTGTTCCCGGTTGACCCGGCGGGCAAAACGTGCATTGATTGCGGCGCGTCCACGGGCGGCTTTACCGATGTATTGTTACAGCACGGCGCGGCGAAGGTTTACGCCGTTGATGTTGGCTACGGCCAGCTTGCTTGGAAGCTTCGCAACGATGAGCGTGTTATAAACTTAGAAAGAACCAATCTCCGCTATGTCACTTCCGAGGAAATCCCCGAATACCTTGACCTTGCGGTTATGGATGTATCGTTTATTTCAGTAAAGCTCGTGCTACCCGCCGTCAAGGCGCTTTTGAAAGACGGGGCAGATATAATTTGTCTCATTAAGCCGCAGTTTGAAGCGGGGCGTGAGGAAGTCGGCAAAAAGGGCGTTGTGCGCGATGTGCGTGTGCATGAAGAGGTTGTGCGCTCGGTTATCGAGTTTGCGCCGACAATTGGTTTATCCGTTGCGGGGCTGGACTTTTCTCCGATAAAAGGCCCGGAGGGCAATATAGAATATATTTGCCATATGAAAAATGCCGCCCTGCCCAATGCGGAAATTGATGTTGCGGCTGTAGTCGCGGCATCGCACGAAAAGTTGTAATCCAAACCACCAACGCTCAGCGAGAGGTGAAAAAATATGATTGCTCTTTGCCCGAACCCATTCAGAGATATTGATTTAAAGCTCACGCTGGAAGTTTCGCGCCTTTTGCACGAGGCGGGGTATTCCACGGTCATTTGCCCCGTTTTTGCCGAGGACGAGCCGGGAATAATCCCGCAGGGGATAAAAACGCGCGAGCTTAATGAGGTAGTGGGTATGTGCTCGCTTATAGTTGTTATCGGCGGGGACGGGACGCTGTTGAGCGTGGCGCGCAAGCTCCATGAGTATTCTGCGCGCATTCTCGGCGTGAATCTCGGCACAAAGGGCTTTATGACGACCCTTGAACCGTCGGAGCTGCCCTTAATATTAAAGGCCGTGCAGGGCGAAGGCACTGTCAGCCGCAGAATGAAGCTTGATGTTTCCCTTTGTCGCAATGGGGAAGTTATTTACTCCGATTGCGCGCTGAATGACGCGGTGATTCACGGCTTCGGCGACTGCATAAAGCTCACCGCCCAATGTGACGGGAAAACTATTACCTCATTCTCCGGGGACGGGATAATCCTTGCCACGCCTACAGGCTCTACGGGCTATTCCATGTCCGCCGGCGGGCCGATTGTCGAGCCGGATGCGGAGAATATCATCATCACGCCGATATGCGCACACGTGATGGGCGCGCGCTCTTTCGTGCTTGACCCTGCGCGCACGGTGGATGTGAAAACAGAGAAGCTTCACGGGAGAAGAGCGTATTTATCCGTTGACGGCAACGCCGTATTTGACCTTGCAAATAACGATATTGTAACTGTTAAACGCTCCGAGCATTACACCGATATGGTTGATATGGGGCTTAGAAGCTTTTACGATATTGCGTTTAATAAACTGACATAAATTCATTTAATCGGAGGGGCACAAATGAAGCACGGACGACAGCGAGCTATCCTTGAAATAATATCCCAGCGGGATATTGAAACGCAGGGACAGCTCATGGAGGCGCTGAAAGAGCGCGGAATAAGCAGCACTCAGGCTACGCTTTCGCGCGATATCAAGGATATGCGCCTTGTAAAAGAGCTTGCGCCGAACGGCGGGTACAGATACGTTTCCCCCGCGGTGCAGGAAAAGGACGACCATAACCCGCGCTTTAGGGCGGTTTTTCGCAAAAGCGTGCTTTCCTACGACATTGCGCAGAACCTTATAGTAATCAAAACCCCTCCCGGCCTTGCGCCGATTTGCTGTTCTGCGTTTGACGGCATGGAAGTAAACGGCCTTGTCGGCACGATTGCCGGGGACGACACCGCATTTATCGCCATGCGCGATAACGAGGCGGCCAACCGCCTTTACCATGAGATAGAGAAGCTTTTTTAATCTGAGATACGGAGCATAGCATATGCTTAATGAACTTCACATTGAGAATATAGCTGTTATCGAAAGCGCGGATATCACGTTTGAGCCGGGCTTAAATGTGCTCACGGGCGAAACCGGCGCGGGCAAATCCATTATCATTGATTCTATCGGCGCTGTGCTTGGCGAGCGCGTCAGCCGCGAGCTTGTGCGGCGCGGCGCGGAACGTGGCACGGTTACGGCGGTTTTCGATGCGCCCGGCGTTGATAAGTGGCTTGAAGAAAACGAGATAGACTGTGACGGCGAGCTTATTTTACAGCGCCGCATTAACTCGGACGGGAAGAGCAGCTGCCGCGTCTGTGGCACGCCCGTCACCGCCGCGCAGATGAAAGATCTTGCCGCCTTTCTTGTGGATATCCACGGGCAGAATGACGGCAGACAGCTCATGGACGAGCGGCGGCATATGCAGTATTTGGACGCGTTCGGTATGCTGTCGGATGAAGTCGGCGCATATGCGGCAGAGTACAACAAATACCGCAAAATCAAAAAAGAAATTGACTCGCTCACAATGGACGAGATTGAAAAAGAGCGCCTGAGCGAGAGCCTTAAATATCAAATCGAAGAGCTTGAACGCGCCGACATTAAGGCAGGGGAGCGCGAGGCGATTACCGCGCGGCGCGACCTCTTGAGAAACAGCGAAAAGCTCACAGAAGCGATTGACGAGGCTGTGCGCGCGCTTTTAGGCGGCGATGATAACGCCGTATCCATGGCGCAAAACGCCGCATACTATGCGCAAAGAGCTTCCGCCATTGCGCCGGAGCTTGAAAAAGCGGCGGCGGGTATAAATGACGCGGCCTTTTCCCTCTCGGACGCTGCCGAAACGCTCCGCGATTTTCGCGACAGCTTGGACTTTTCACCTGAAGAGTACGATAATCTCGAAAGCCGCATTTCGCTTTTGAATAAGCTCGAGCGCAAATACGGGCGCGATGAAGAAGAGCTTATTTATTATCTTGAAGAGTGCAGAAATAAGCTTGACGAAATAGAATATGCGGATGATAGACTTATAAAGCTTGAAAAAGAGCTTAACGCGCAAAAGGAGCAGTGCTTGCTTTCTGCCCGCCGTCTCGGCAAAAGGCGCGCTGAGTGCGCGCGCGAGCTGGAAGCGCGGATAGTAAAAGAGCTTGCCGAGCTTAATATGCCGTCTGTTCGCTTTGCGGTTGAGTTTATCCTGGTTGAAAATGAGCTTGGTTTTGATGCGCACGGTGCGGAAAATGCCCGCTTCATAATGTCTGCAAACGCGGGCGAAGAGCCGGGGAGAATCAGCAAAATCGCGTCCGGCGGTGAATTGAGCCGTATCATGCTCGCCATGAAGAATGTTTTTGCCGAGAATGACCCTGTCGGCACGTTGATTTTCGATGAAATCGACACAGGTGTTTCCGGCATAGCGGCGCAGCGCGTGGCGGAAAAGCTATATACCGTTTCCAAGGGCAAGCAGGTAATGTGCGTGACGCACCTGCCGCAGATTGCCGCAATGGCGGACAGCCATTATCTGATTGCCAAGCATGAGCGTGACGGGCGAACCTTTACCGAGGTTTCCGCGCTCAACCATGACGGGCGTTGCCGGGAGCTTGCGCGCTTGCACGGCGGCGACCATATTACAGACACCACTCTTGCATCCGCCGGAGAACAGCTTTCGGCGGCAGATGAATTCAAGCGTTCAACGCCTTGAATATAAAGTATGATTATAGGGGGCGATTTGGTGGGAATCAGCGAAAAAGCAACAGAGCTTCATGAAAGCGGTTTTAACTGCGCACAGAGTGTGCTTTGTTCCTGCGGTAAGTATACCGGGCTTGACGAGAAAACGGCGCTTGCCGTTTCCGGCGGCTTTGGGGGCGGCATTCGTTGCGGCGAAGTTTGCGGCGCGTTGAGCGGCGCTGTCATGGCCTTGGGTCTTGCTTATCCGTACACAAACGGAGAGGACAAGGACGCAAAGGACAAGATTGCAAAGCTTACGAAAAAATGCACGGCGGAGTTTAAAGAACAGTTCGGCTGTGTCAGATGCTTGCAGTTAAAGCGCGCAAAACGCAGCTGCAAAGAGCTTATCGAGTACGCCGCAGAGCTGGCCGAAAAGATAATAACAGAAAACGAATAATTAATTATTATATAGGAGAAAAACCATGGGAATTTACGAAGAACTGGTTGCGCGCGGACTTATTGCGCAGGTAACAAACGAAGATGAGATACGCAATCTTATAAATAACGGCAAAGCCACCTTCTACATCGGCTTTGACCCCACTGCCGACTCTCTGCACGTTGGGCATTTTATGGCGCTTTGCTTGATGAAGCGTCTGCAAATGGCGGGCAACCGCCCCATCGCGCTGCTCGGCAGC
>CAYRPD010000068.1:0-8727 GCA_964426095.1 uncultured Oscillospiraceae bacterium
CGCAGTCATATTCAATCGCGTAGGCGCAGCGGGTCATCTCCGCGTGCTCCAGCCCCGGCACGGTGTGCAGCATTTGCACCTGCACCTCTTCCGGCAGGGACGAGGAAAAGCCCTGGATATAAAGCTCCTCGGTGTTCAGCCCCATAGGCTCTACAAAAAGCTGGTGGCGGGGCTTGTCGGCAAAGGTCATCACTTTGGTTTCGATGCTGGGGCAATACCTGGGGCCTACGCCCTCGATAACGCCGGAGTAGATGGGACTGCGGTCAAGGTTTGCGCGGATAATGTCATGGGTGCGCTCGTTTGTGTAGGTGAGGTAGCACACGGCGGAGTTGACAGGGGGCGTTTTCGTGGAGAAAGAGAACGCTTCGGGGTCAGCATCCCCCGGTTGAAGCTCCATTTTGGAAAAGTCAACACTGCGGGCGTTGACGCGCGGCGGCGTGCCGGTTTTGAAGCGGCGCATCTCCAGCCCAAGCGCTTTAAGGCGCGGGGCAAGCGCCGTGGACGCGGCGAGGCCGTCAGGCCCGGAATCGCGCAGAACCTCGCCCACGATGGTGCGCCCGGCAAGGTACGTGCCCGTGGCGAGAATCACGGCGCGGCAACGCCATACAGCGCCCGTTGCCGTTGTTACGGACGCAATGCGCCCGTCCTCTACGCCGATATCCACAATCTCCGCTTGCTTTACGCGTAAGTTTTCCTGCACTTCAAGCGTGTGCTTCATCACCTCTTGATAGCGGCGGCGGTCAGCCTGCGCGCGCAGAGAATGCACCGCCGGCCCTTTGCCGAGGTTGAGCATACGGTATTGTATACACGCCTTGTCCGCCGCCTTTGCCATCTCCCCGCCGAGAGCGTCCAGCTCGCGCACGAGGTGGCCTTTGCCCGTGCCGCCTATGGCGGGGTTGCAGGGCATATTGCCCACGGCATCGAGGTTGACGGTAAAGCAAACGGTGTCAAGGCCGAGGCGCGCCGAAGCGAGCGCGGCTTCTATCCCCGCGTGCCCCGCGCCTATAACGGCGATATCGCATTGTCCGGCATCGTATTTAATCACGTGAATTACTCCAATAATCGTTTTTCCCCGTTATTATAAGCTTTGAACCCCGCCGCGTCAATATTTCGCTTGACGGCAACGGGGCGGGGATTATATAATTTACCTAAAGAATACGGAAACTTTTTTGCAAAAGAAAAGTCAGAATAATATAAAAGACAGGAGGGCGTAATATGAGAATTACTAAGAAGCGGATTTTGCGGCTGATTGCCGCCGTGTGCGTATGCGCGGTGCTGCTGCCGCTTGGGGCAAGCCCCGCCGAGGCTGCCGAGCTTGGCTATAACGCGATTACAAAGGTGCTCGCTACGACCTCCTCCACGCCCGTGGCCTCGCAGCAAGCCTACGAGATTACGGGCGCTACAAGCACCGAGGGCGCAGTGTACTACGGGCTGAGCTGGTACGATGATGCCGGGCAATACATAAGCGGCGCATTTTCCACCGACCATGCCACGGTGGAGCTTCGCTTGGACGCTGCCCCCGGTTACTACTTTGCAGAGGGCTTGCAGGCTTATCTCAATAATTCTTCCGTGGACTATACGATATACAACAGCGGCGCATATATCATACTCCGCCGCACCTACGCCCCCGAGGTTTGGGCACCTACGATTATTAAGCACCCCGGCAGCGAGCGCGTGGACGAGGGTAGCTGGTGCTCCTTTGTGGCAACGGCTTCGGGCGCGGAAAAATGCGAATGGCGCTTGAAGGACGCAAACGGCAAAACCTACTCCATGACGGAGCTGATGGCGGCCTTTTCCGGCATGACCTACTCCGATGAAACTCTCGGCAAGCTCATACTGCGCGGCATACCGCGCGACTTGGACGGGAGCAAGGTGTACTGCGTGTTTTCAGGCGCGGGGGGAGCTGCCGAAACGAAAAGCGCCGCGCTGAATGTGGACTATGAAAAGCCGTCCCCCACGCCTACGGCAACGCCCGAGCCATCCCCCACGGCAGAAAATGACGACAAGGCCGCAACCGGCGGCGATGCGGGCGCAAAGGGCGAGGGCGAGAGCGGCAACAGCGCTGCTGCCGCGGACAAAGACCATGAGCACAGCTATTCACGCGAATGGAAGTGCGACGATGAAAAGCACTGGCACGAATGCGCCTGCGGCGATAAAAACGCCGAGGCGGGGCACGTGATGACTTGGGAAACCGTGCGCGAGGCCACGAAAAAGCAGCCCGGCGAAGAGCGGGGCGAATGCGGCGTGTGCGATTATGAAACCACGCGCGAGGTGGAGTACGTCAAGCCCGCCGAGGACGGGAAATGGATACTCTATGTCGGTATAGGCGCAATTGCGCTTGTGCTTATCCTGATGATAGCTTCCTCTGTCAGGCAAAAGCGCGCCGCGCGCCGCCGTGCCGCCGCGAGACGCAGACGCTACTACGAGGACAACAGGTATTAAATCTATAAAGTACGCGAAATCGCCGAGGTTCGGGCTTGCCCGTACCTCGGCGATTTATTAATGCTCAAAGCTGCTTATGTAATCCGGCACAATGTCAGAATCGGAGTAAACGCGCTCATTCCCCGCGATTATAAGCTCGCCCGCACCGTTCGGGGCGAGAGTGACGTAATGGGTAAAGGCGCAGTCGGTTGCGCGCTCAACGTAGAGGGCTTCCACCGTGAGGGTATACGTGCCGTCGGGGTTTTCCTGCACAGCCGTGACTTCCGGCACGGGAACACTGTCGGAGCGGTGCGCGGCGGTAATGTCAATGGGGTAGGCGGCGTGCGCTTCATTATAAACCGAGGCGGAAGCGATTTCGCGCTCAGACAGCGCGAGGTACTTTTGCATAAGCGCCTCAAATTCGTCCTTCGGCACGAGCGAGAGCGCCGTACCCTCAAGGTTTGCGTAGGGGTCATCAAAATAGTATAGATACGCCCCGTGCTCGGCGCGCCAAAGCGAGAGATATACATCGTTCAGGCATACGCCGGAAAGGTCGCTCGCCGTCCAAGAGCGGGTGAAAAGCTCATTGGCGTTATACCCTATGGGGACAAGGTATTTATCAAAGCGGCTGATATCCTCGCTTCGCGGAGTTAAGCGAAGCATCGTGGTGGGGACTATGTAGCCATCGTGCTTGCTTGCGGCGGTATTGTCCGGGATTTCGCAGGTGTAAATTAGATAATCCTTATCGGTTAAAGTGAGCGAGGAGAGGACATAGTCGGAGACAAAGCTCACCTCGCCCTTTCCCTCGCGCCAGCCTACGCGCACATTTTTGCAGTGCCACGTGTCGGCATAATAAAAGCGCGTGTAGATAAGCCCGCCGTCCACGCATACGCGCACAAGCTCCGCGCCCGATATTATGCCCTCTTCATATTCGCGGGCAAAGGCGCGCAGCTTGTCGGCGTTCACAAAGGGCAGGGCGGCGGTTTCGTCAACGGCGGGGTAGCCCTGCTCGCCGAGCGCGGCGAGCACCGCGCCCATGTCAGCGCCCTGTTGCAGTAAGCCCTTGTAGCTTTCGGCGATTTCAAGCGCCGTTTTCTCGGCAACGGGCGCGGCGGCTTGGCTGTTCTTTGCCGAGGTGCAGGAGATGAGCGCAAAGCCCAAGGCGAGAATGAGCAGAGCTGAAATAAGCTTTTTCATACTTTGGTTACGATGTTCAAAATGATTTCAACGGTCTTATCCATTGCCTGTGCGGTGATGTGCTCATACGGGCCGTGGAAAGAGTACCCGCCCGTGCCGAGGTTGGGACAGGGCAGACCGCGAAACGACAGCTGTGCCCCGTCCGTGCCGCCGCGTATGGGGACGCGCACGGGCGTAAGCCCCGCCTTTTCTATGGCGCGCTCGGCGCGCTCAACGATATCGGGGCGGGCGTTGAGGCAGTCGGCCATGTTGCGGTATTGCTCGGTGAGCGTGAGCGTGGCCGTGCCGGGGGCGTATTTCTCGTTTATAAGCTTTTCAATGTGACGCAGGGTCTCCTCGCGTGCGGCAAAGCGCGCCGCGTCATGGTCGCGCACAATATAGTCAAGCTCGGCGTGCTCCACCGTGCCGCGCATTTCAAGCAGGTGGTAAAAGCCCTCGTAGCCCTCGGTTTTTGCGGGAATTTCGCCCGAGGGGAGCATGGCGTTTATTTCGTGCGCCACGAGGCACGCGTTTATCATCGTGTTTTTCGCGTCACCGGGGTGGATGTTAAACCCGTTTATCTCCCAGTGCGCTCCGGCGGCGTTGAAGGTTTCAAAGTTCACCTCGTTCAGCTCGCCCCCGTCCACGGTGTAGGCGTAGTCCGCGCCAAGTCTATCCAAATCCAAAAGCGCCGCCCCGTGGCCGACTTCCTCATCCGGCGTAAAGCACACGGCAATGCGCCCGTGGGGAAGCTTTTCCTTTATAATGCGCTCGCAAGCGGTCATAATCTCCGCTGCGCCCGCCTTATCGTCCGCGCCGAGGACGGTTGTGCCGTCGGTGGTGATGAGGGTTTGCCCGGCAAGCGTGGGCAGCCAAGGAAACTTCTCCGGCGTGAGCACGCGGCCGCTCTCGCCGAGCGTTACCGCGCCGCCGTCGTAGTTTTCTATCACCTGCGGCTTTACGTTCTCCCCGCAAAAATCGGGGACGGTGTCTATATGCGCGATGAGGCCGACGGCGGGGGCGGTCTCCATGCCCTTGCTTGCCGGGAGCGCGGCGTATACATACGCGTGTTCATCGGTGTAGACCTCTTCCATGCCCAGTGCCGTAAGCTCCTCTGCCAAAAGGCGGCTGAGGTCAAATTGCCAGAGCGTGGTGGGGGTGGTTGTCGTCTCCTCGGAAGAGGCAGTGTGTATTTTAACGTATTTTAAAAATCGTTCGGATGCTTTCATGTTCTTCTCCCTTGTGCTTATTCTTCGCCGAGAAGCTCTTTTCTTGCAAGCTTGCGGCATTCGGGCGCGCTTATCGCGCCTTTGCTCGTCCTCGGAAGCTCCTGCTTTGCTATAACATAGCGGGGCAATTTAAAGTATGCCACGAGCGGGCGCAGATAATCGCGCACCTCGTCCGCCGTGGGTGCGGGGGCGGCTGCGGGGATTATAAACGCGCATATTTCCTCGCCGAAGTGCCTGTCCGGCACGCCCACTACCTTGCATTCCTTTACGCCGGGGTGCTTTAAGAGTGCCTGCTCTATCTCCAAGGGGCTGATGTTCTCCCCGCCGCGTATGATAAGCTCCTTGCAGCGGCCTTTGAGCGTGATGTTGCCGTTATCGTCCACTACGCCGAGATCCCCCGTGTGTACCCAGCCGTCAGCGTCCACTGTCTTTGCCGTGGCCTCGTCATCGCCGTAGTAGCCTTGCATTACGAGAAAGCCCCGCACGCAGATTTCGCCGACTTCGCCCGCAGGGAGCGCTTCGCCCGTTGCCATATCGACGATTTTGCCCTCAATATGGGGCATAAAGTGGCCGACGGTGTTGCTGCGGACGGAGAGGGGGTCTGTCATGTCGCAGGTTGTGAAGCCGGCGGTACATTCCGTCTGCCCCAAGCTCGCCATAAGCGTGAAGTTTTCGCCGAGGGACTTGTCTATAAGCTCAAAATCCTCCGGGGAGTAGCCCGCGCCCGCCATAGTGCCTATGCGCACGGTTTTCAGGCGCTCGGGCGTGAAATAGTCCTTGGAGAGCATGGCAAGGTACATTGTCGGCACGCAGTTTACCACCGTGCACCCCGCGCGCTCAATCGTGCTCATGAGGTTTACGGTGCGGCGGTTTTCCGGGATGCAAAGGCAAGCGCCGGAAACGAGAGCCGACATGAGGTTGGCCGATATCCCGAAGCAGTGGAAAATCGGCATGGCGGAGAGGACGCGATCGGTGTGCGTCATGGCGATGCCGGACGATTCCATCACGCCGGAATTAATGCGGGAGTAGTGGCTGGTGCAGACGGCCTTGGGGCGCGAGGTAGAGCCGGAGGTGAACAAAACCATGGCCGTGTCCTGCGGGTCAACGCGCGCGCCGCAAGCGCGCACGGCGCTCTCTTCTGTGCCGGGGAGTGTACCGAGCACGGGGTAATCCCCCGCGCCGGGGTAAAGGCTGAGCACGTTTTTCACGCACGAGGGGAGCGTAACGCCGGAGAAAAGCTTTTCAAAATGCCCCTCGCCGCTGTAGGAGTACCCCAAGATGAGCATGGACGGCTCTGTTTGCTCTATGAGCGACAAAAGCTCGGACGGGCTGAGGCTGGTGTTGAGCATTACGGCAACCGCGCCGATGTACTCAACGGCGTACATCGCAACTATGCCCTGCGGGCGAATGTCGGAAACAAGGGCGACCTTGTCCCCGTGTCGCACGCCCAGCGCGAGAAGCTTTCCCGCGCAGTCGAGAACCTGCGCTTCAAGCTCTGCGTAGCTCGTCTCTTCCCCGTCAAACCATATGGCGCTCTCGCGCGGGTATTTCTCCGCCGCGCGGCGCAAAAGCGAGCTCATGGTGAGATTCAAAAGTGAAACCATATCGTGTACCTCGGTGAATATCAAAAAATAAAAAGAAAAATGTCGAGAGAAAGTGTATAACTATATAAAAATAACATTTTTCGCCCGAAGTGTCAATTGCCGAGTACCGAATAGGCATAAAAAGCCGCGCCGGGCTTGACATACGGCGCGGGGTGTGTCATGCTGTGGGTAAAAAAGCGGCGGTCAGGCCGCCGGATAAAGGAGCTATACATGAAAAACTCTGCCCTTATTATGATAGATATGCAGCGCGGGTTCATTTCGCCGCGCTCGCCGCTGTGCATTCCCTCTGCGGCGGCGACCGTGAGCGCGTGCAGCGAGGCTATACGCCTTTGCCGAGCGGCGGGGCAGCACGTGGTGTTTGCCACGCGGCATTATCGCGCGGACGGAAGCGATGTGGAAAAGTGTCGGCGCGAGGTGTGGCTCAAGGGCGGCAAGCCCCTTTCGGAAGAATGCCCCACTTATATGGACGATGCTTTCCCCGAAGAATTTGAGCGCGATGCGCGCGATTATTGCCTTGTAAAGCCGCGTTTCTCCGCGTTTTTCGCCACCGAGCTTGATTTGGTGCTGCGCCGCTGGGGCGTTGACACCGTCATCCTCGCGGGGACGACTACGCCCAATTGCGTCCGCACCACCTGCTACGATGCCCTGTCGCTGGATTATGATGTTATCGTCCTCGCCGACTGCACCTCTTCTGTCACGGACGAAGTGCAGCAGGCAAATCTCAACGACATGGCGCGCATCGGCGCGCAGATAATGACACTTTCCGAACTGAAAACGGAGCTTGAACGCTGAAAAAAGAGGGGCGGCTGCCCCTCTTTTTTTATGCACTTGTCAGCTTCAGTCCGACTATGCCGACAAGCAGGAGAGAAGCGAATATCAGTCTCCCCGCCGTCACAGGCTCTTTGAAAGCGATAATTCCGAGCAGTACCGAGCCTAATGCGCCTATCCCCGTCCACACGGCGTAGGCCGTGCCGAGGGGCAGGGTCTTTGTGGCCTTGGCCAAGAGGATGAAGCTTGCCGCCAAGCCGATGAGTGTTATAACGGAGTACAAGGGCTTTGTAAAGCCCTCGGAAAGCTTCATAAAGTACGCCCAAAATACCTCCAGCGCACCCGCGATGATAAGAGTAATCCATGCCATGGTGTTTTCCTCCCGAAAAATAAAAATGCGCCCACCGACGCATCTTCAAGCACGGGATAACCCGTGCCGGCCTAATGATGCGCGGCAAACGCTTGCCCCACCCGGCGGCGGGGCTGTATTCAGCTTAGCATATAAAAGGGGCAGTGTCAAGCGCGATGAGCTTTGACCCACGCCAAAAGCGCTTCGTAATCCATACTGCCCGCAGCAACGGCCAGCCCGGCCTCGACAATGTCATCATCGGTGCAGTCGATGCGTATGCCGTTCACTTCAAGAAAAGTGAGCATTACATACATTCCTATGCGCTTATTACCGTCTACAAAGGCGTGGTTAGATATCAAAGAGTAGCCTATGCGCGCGCCCTTTTCTTCCTTAGAGGGGTAAAACTCAACCCCGTCATACCCGGAAAATGCGTTTTCCAAGGCGGATTCGAGCAGCGCTTCATCGCGCACGCCGATGCTGCCGCCGGTTTCCTGCGCAATGAGCTTATGCAGCAGCAAGACTTTTTCCTTGGAGAATTTAATCATTTAGCCAGCTCCTCAAATGCGCCTCGGTACTTATTGAGTATGCGCGCGGCGACAAAGTCAATCTTTTCATCGTCCGTCATGTCGATTATCGGGGAATTATCAAGGTCAATGAGCATATATTTGGGGCGGTTGTTTTTGAAAATCACCGCTTGGCCGCTTGCGTCAACAATGCGGGTGACCTTGGAGAAATTACGGTTTGCTTCGGAAACGGAGACGATGGTGTTCGTGTCGATAGTCATATAATCACTCCTTTATACTCAATATATTATACACAAAAGTAGGTAAAATACAAGCTAATATTTAAACGTATTAAAAACGTTTAAAAAGCAAAAAACCGGGGTGGGGACACCTCGGTTTCTGCGTTACAGTTATAATATCGGTCGGAGAAGGTCAGTCGACGATCTCGACGGATATTTTTTTGCCCTTTCTTTGGGCAACGGCCCGCATAAGTATACGGATCTGCTTTACGATCCTGCCCTGCCGGCCAATGACCTTGCCCATATCGCCGTCGGCTACGCGAACCTCATAAACGGTTTCGCCGTCGGCCTTGCGCTCGGTCACAGAGACTTGATCGGGATTATCCACAAGGCTCTGCACAATGTAGGTCAAAAGTTCTTTCATGCCGGTTGATGCTC
>CAYRPD010000069.1:0-3114 GCA_964426095.1 uncultured Oscillospiraceae bacterium
CTGCGGACTGGCCGCAAGCGCACAGAGCAAAGACCATCACAAGTGCGAGAAGAAGAGCGATAACCTTTTTCATCTTTGGAATTCCTCCTAAAAATTTATATTCACGGCGCAAGGCCGATGAATACTCGCTGTGAAACCCGCTGACGAATTTCGGCGGGCTTCGGGGCGTTGCGGCGCACTTCGCCGCAAGCAATATATTTATACCATATTTCTCTTGCTAATACAAGTACCTAAAGATGAATTATTATTTTACCAAATTCGCTTTAACAAGGATTTTACAGTACCATGCTTTTGACCTTGCCGACGGAAATGTAGTTTTCGAGCACGGCGCGCACATCCGTCCCCTCTTCGGCGTTTTCCATGCTCAACGGCGTTGCGCCGACTTTGAGGCAGCGCGCCCCGTCCGGGAGAATGGATTCATGATAATAATTCTCATATAAATCCGCGCGGCAGATCTTCGTATCGTACTTTATGCCTTTAAGCTCATCAAGCGCACAGCCTGGGAAATTGATGTTCCAAACCTCGCCCACGCCCTGGCCTTTCGCGATAAGCTCCTTTGCCAAGGGGAGCATATATTCCTCCGCCACATCAAAAGTGCCGTCATGCTGGGCAGAAAAGGCGATGGCGGGAATGCCGCTCATCACGGCCTCAAGCGCCGCGCCGATAGTGCCGGAATAGGCAATGTCATAGCCGGTGTTGTAGCCGAAATTGATGCCGGAGAACACGTAATCCGGCTTTTCGGGCAAAAGGTGCATCAAGGCGACCTTTACGCAGTCGGCAGGTGTGCCCGTGACGCTGTAAGCCGCACGAACATTTTCAAAATCCGTATGCTCGCGCACGATAAGCTCATTAAAAATGGTGAGCCGCTGGGACATGGCGCTGCACTGCCCCGCCGGGGCGCACACATACACATCGCCGAGCTTCGCCGCCATTGCCGCGAGACGGCGCAAGCCCTCAGACTCAATACCGTCATCATTCGCTATAAGAATCTTCAAACGCTTTTCGTTGTGTTCCATTTCATACCTCTCGTCATTTTTTCTCAATTCATTCTACCATAGCTCGGCGTTACTTTGCAATCGGCGAAGAGCACCAAAAATCCGCGCCGTTCGCCGATAAAAACAGCCTTTTGCACTTGACCGGGAGAATAAAGCATGATATCATTGCCTTGTCAAACGGGAAGAGCACTGACCGCGCGACAAACAAAAACCTCATCTAACCGTTCTGCCGGCGAGGATACGTTCCGAGCCGAAAGTAAAGGGAAATGCGGCGCAATGTAATTGCGCCGAGTGAAATGCCATGCTTTCCGCATCCCTACTGCCGAACGGCGGGAGGGATGATTATTATTTTCAGGAGGTAAAATCGGATATGGAGACAAGAGTTGCGGTATTGGCCGTGATTGTGAATGAGCACAGCTCCGTCACGGCGCTCAACGAGCTTTTGCATCAGTATGGGGAGTATATCATCGGGCGCATGGGCGTACCCTATCGCAAAAGAGGCGTGAACATCATAAGCGTGGCGCTGGACGCTCCCTCCGACATTATCTCCGCACTCTCCGGGAAGCTGGGGCGGCTTGACGGCGTGACCGCCAAGACCGTTTACGCACCCGAGAGCAGCATAAGAAAGGACGAAACAACATGAAAAACGCAAAGAAACTTATCGTACTGTGCCTGACGGCGGCGCTTATTCTCTCCCTTGCCGCGTGCAGCACGCAATCAAGCGCCCCGGTTAGCACCGAGAGCGCCGCCCCCGTTGAAGCGGTTGAGACGGAAAAAGTCGAAACCGAGCGCACGGCGTTCAACATCGCCGCGCTCAAAGGCCCTACCGCAATGGGGCTTGTAAAGCTCATGCACGATAGCGACACTGGGCTTGACACCGCAAACGATTATAACTTCACTCTCGCGGGTTCTGCCGACGAGGTTACGCCCGCGCTCATAAAGGGCGAGCTTGATATGGCCTGTGTCCCGGCAAACCTCGCCGCCGTACTCTACGGCAAGACTGAGGGCGCGGTGCAGATTCTCGCCGTGAACACACTGGGTGTACTCTACATTGTTGAAAACGGGGACGAAATAAGCTCCGTTGCCGACCTCAAGGGCAAGACAATCGCCGCATCCGGCAAGGGCTCTACCCCCGAGTACGCGCTGAGATACCTTTTAGAGCAAAACGGCCTTGACCCCGACAGCGATGTAACGCTCGACTGGAAGAGCGAGCACAGCGAATGCGTGGCCGCGCTGGCAAGCGGCGCTGTTACCGTGGCGCTGCTGCCGCAACCGTTTGTGACCGTGGCGCAGAGCAAGATAAGCGATTTGCGCATGGCGCTGGATTTGACAAAGGAATGGGACGCGCTCAATAACGGCTCTTCCCTCATCACGGGCGTTATCGTTGCGCGCCGCGAGGTTGCGGAGAATGCGGGCGAAGCCGTGGCGGCTTTTCTTGAAGAGTACGCCGCTTCCGTGGACTTTGTGAACGCGAACACCGCCGAGGCCGCCGCGCTCATCGGCGATTACGGCATAGTGGATGCCGCCGTTGCGGAAAAGGCACTGCCCTACTGCAACATCGTGTGCCTGACGGGCACGGAAATGAAGGACGCGCTTTCGGGATACTTGCAGGTGCTCTATGACGCAAACCCCGCCGCCGTGGGCGGCAATATGCCGGGTGAGGACATCTACTTCGGCGCGTAATCCGTAATAACAAATCACAATCGGCAACGAGAGGAGTTGAGGAAATGCCGAAAGGGAAACAGCGCATAAAGGCTTGGGCGGTTGTATTTTGGATAATAGTATGGCAAGCGGGCAGTATGGCGCTGAAAGCGGCGTTTCCGCACGGGGCTTTGCTGCTCCCCTCTCCCGTTGCCTCGCTTGCAAAGCTATTAGAGCTTTGCGTGACGGCCGCCTTTTGGCGCACGGTGGGGCTGTCGGGGGCGCACATTTTGGGCGGGTTTTTGCTCTCGTGCGCGCTGGGCGTGGTATGTGCGGCGCTCTCGGCGCGCTTTACGCGCGTTGAGGAGCTGCTAAGCCCGCTTGTGGCGATAATCAAGGCCGTGCCGGTGGCATCGTTTATCATTCTCGCGCTCGTGTGGCTAAATAGCCGTAATCTTTCCCTCTTTATCTCCGCCCT
>CAYRPD010000069.1:3214-5489 GCA_964426095.1 uncultured Oscillospiraceae bacterium
TTTGAAAAGCTTTTTATCGCGCTGACGGATAAGCTTGCGGAAAGGCTGAGTGCATGATGGAGATACGGGCAGAAAAGCTTTATAAAGCCTATGACGAGAAAACCGTGCTGGACGGGGTTTCGTTCACGGCCAGTGCGGGAATCGTGCGCCTTGCGGGGCGCTCCGGCATTGGAAAAACCACGCTTTTGCGCATTCTCCTCGGTCTCACCGCGCCGGACAGCGGCCAAACAAACGCCGGGGAGCTTCGCTGGGCGGCGGTTTTTCAAGAAGATAGGCTCTTAGAGGGGCAGAGCGCCGAGGGCAATTTGCGCTTTGCGCTTGGGCGAAAATACGACAGGTGCGAAGCTCACGCGCTCCTTTCCCGGCTGGGGCTGGGCGATGTGGGCGATAAGCGCGTGCGGGAGTATTCCGGCGGGATGAAGCGGCGCTTGGCGCTTGCCCGCGCGCTACTCGCGGACAGTGACGCACTTGCGCTGGACGAGCCGTTCACGGGGCTTGACAGCGATAACCGCGCCGCCGCGCTGGAGTGCATATTAGAAGCGGCAAAGACAAAGCCCGTTTTCCTCGCCTCGCATGAAGATATCCCGCTCCCGCCGGGGACACCGGAGATACAATTGGGCTAACATATACCTCTTTACACTTTCATATGCTTAACCACGAGTTATATGGGAGTGGTATATGTGCGTACAAATATCGAAGAGCGGGTTTGCGACCTTGCCGCGTACATCGTAGATAATCAAACCACCGTCCGCGCCGCCGCGAAGCGCTTCGGCGTGTCAAAGTCCACGGTACATAAGGACTTGACCGAAAGGCTGCCGCGAATCAACCCCGCGCTTTTCCGCCAAGTGCGCGCCCTGCTGGATATCAACAAGGCCGAGCGGCATATACGCGGCGGGCTTGCGACAAAGCGCAAGTATAAAGGTGAATAACGTTTCAAACTGCCGGAGCGCCCTTTTAGGCGCTCCGGCAGAGTTTTTATATGTAGTTATCCATACTGCTCGGCAACGTATATGCTCGCGCGGGATTGGATGCGCGCGGCGGCTTCCTCGGCGGTTGCGGTGCTGCCCATATAGGCGTTAAACTCCGCTTGGACGATGTTAAAAAGCGCTTCATCGTATATGGCCGTATTTTCTATGGAAGTTATCAGCCCCGTAAGCTTTTCTATGTCGGCATCATTGAGCTTTATAGGGTCAGTGCCCGGCGCGCTTAGCTTCGAGTAAACGCCTTGCGTCTTGGCTGTGTCCAGCATTTTTTGCAATTGGGGCATATACACCGGCAAGGAGCGCTCCGTGGGAGACGTAAGCACATACTTCACAAAAGCCCAGCAGCCGTCAACATTTCCGCTGTTTGAAAGAATCGCCACGGGGTCATATAGGTGAACATCCGCGCCGTTTTTGCCGTTTGCAGACGGCCAACCTATAAAGCTCAGCTCACAGCCCGCTTGCTGCTCGGCATTTTTTAGCGTGCAAACCTCGTCCACCCATGTCAGCGCCGTCAACCGCTGCCCGCCGCCGACTAATTTCGCGCCCGGCCCGAAGATCATATTATTGGGGTCTTCCGGCGTTTCCCTCAGCTTTTTCGCGGCAGTCAAAAGGTTTATGAAAGTTTCGCTGTCAAATGAGCAAGTGCCGGAACCCCAATCGACTTGGTCATTCATCGCGCGTTTGATGATGTGGTTGAGATATGCTTCGTGCGTCATGTTGTAAATCGTCATAACATCATCGGGTAAGCTCTCGTCAAGGCGCAAATACTGCTCCACCGTCCAGCCGTAAGTATCACCAAAGACATCACGCCCGGCAAGCATGGTTTCAAAGGAATACGCTCCCGCAATATAGTACAAAGCGCCATTCTGCCGCAACGCATTGGCTATAGAGATATCCTCAATACCTATATCCGGGTCGTTTTCTAAAAGCGCACTCATATCAAGGAGCATATTATTGCGCATATACGGAAACGGCGAAACGGAAGAGACACATATCATATCCGGCAAAGCCCCGCCTATAATATCCGCATTCAAGCGCATTGCCGCCGCTTCCGCGTCAACACTGCCGCCGTCAGAATAGTCGATTATCGAGACATAGTAATCGGAAGAAGCGTTATTAAAGCGCGCAACGGTTGTTTGAAGCTCGCTTGCCGCATCGAGCGCCGCCAAGCGAAGCTGTGTTTTGGGCTTAAAAGTTTCGGGGTCTGCCGGGGAAAGGAGATAAAACTCCCCGGCGGTTTTCACAAGATATTGCCCGTTGCCGAAATCAACGGGGCAGCTCAACGCATTAAG
>CAYRPD010000069.1:5589-8725 GCA_964426095.1 uncultured Oscillospiraceae bacterium
TATAAAAAGAATCTTCCTGCAAGTTTAGACGCTTACAGGAAGATTTTGTTCCGTATAGATTTATATTACTTGGCCTGTTTCATTGAGAGGGAAATGCGGTGCTTCTTCTCGTCCACATCGAGGACAACAACTTTCACCACATCGCCCACGGCCACGACCTCGCCGGGGTGGCGGATGAACTTATCGCTGACCTGCGAAATGTGAACAAGGCCGTCCTGATGCACGCCGATATCCACGAACACGCCGAAGTCGATAACGTTTCTCACCGTGCCCATAAGCTCCATGCCGGGCTTGAGATCCTTTATCTCAAGCACATCCTTGCGCAAGAGCACCGGGGGCAGCTCATCGCGCGGGTCACGGCCGGGCTTTAACAGCTCCGAGACAATGTCATTGAGCGTAGGCTCGCCCACGGCGCACTCTTCGGCAAGCTTTCCTGCGCCCAGCGCTTTTACGCGCGCGGCAAGCTCCCCGATGTTGCCCGCCGCAACATCATCAAGCGTGTACGAGCACAGGGAAAGAAGCTTCTTCGCGGCGGCGTAGCTTTCTGGGTGGACGGCAGTGTTATCCAGCACCTGCTTGCTCTCCGGCACGCGCAAAAAGCCCGCGCACTGCTCAAACGCCTTGGGGCCGAGCTTCGGCACTTTGGAAATCTGCTTTCTGTCGGTAAACGCGCCGTTTTCCTCGCGATAGAGGACGATGTTTTTCGCGGTGGTCTTTGTCAGGCCGGAAACGCGCTGCAAAAGCGAGGGGGAGGCGGTGTTTATATCCACGCCCACGGCGTTGACGCAGTCCTCCACAACGCCGTCGAGCGTTTCGGCCAGCTTATTTTGCGGCATATCGTGCTGATACTGCCCCACACCTATCGCGCGCGGGTCGATCTTGACAAGCTCGGCCAGCGGGTCTTGCAAGCGGCGGGCGATAGACACCGCCGAGCGGAGATTGACATCATACTCCGGGAACTCCTCCGCCGCGAGCGGGGACGCGGAATAAACAGACGCGCCCGCCTCGTTGACAATGGCGTAGGATTGCCCCGTGCCAAGCTCGTGTAGCATTTCAACGGTCATCTGCTCAGTCTCGCGCGAGGCCGTGCCGTTGCCGATGGCGATATGCTCAACGCCGTGCTTTTTAATGAGCGCG
Organism: uncultured Oscillospiraceae bacterium; assembly: GCA_964426095.1. Taxonomy (GTDB): domain Bacteria; phylum Bacillota; class Clostridia; order Oscillospirales; family Oscillospiraceae; genus Limivicinus. The sequence continues at coordinate 6,727 of CAYRPD010000069.1, forward strand.
GACAGCTTTGTAATGGCCTCGCGCTTTTTATTCTCGCCGAAGGTGGGGTAAACCACCGCCGTGTCAAGCACCTTGCCCGTCCCGTCAATGACGGCGACTTTGCAGCCGTTGCGATAGCCGGGGTCAAGCCCCATTGTCACCTTGCCCTTTACGGGCGGTTGCATCAAAAGCGGCTTGAGGTTGACGGCGAACATCTTTATTGCGCCCTCACACGCCATATCCGTGAGCGCGGCGCGCTTTTCCCGCTCCATTGACGGCCAAATGAGCCTATCGAAAGCATCATCTGCCGCCGCGCGCACAAACGCCATTGCCGCGCTGCCCGGCACAATTACCGCGCGGCGCACGCGCTGTAGGGCGAGGTCGCGGTCAAGCTCCAAGGACGCTTTGAGCATACCTTCCTTTTCCCCGCGATTTATCGCGAGAATCTGATGCCCCTGAAGCTTGGCAACGGGCTGTTTGAAATCATAATAAAGGCGGTAAACGCTGTCCTCTTCCGTGGCCGCCTTGGAGACGAGGTAAGCGCTCGCATCTATGAAAACGCGAAGCTTGCTTCTTATCTCGGCATTGTCGGAGATAGCTTCGGCAATGATGTCGGACGCACCGGCGAGCGCAGCTTCCACGGTTTCAACGCCCTTTTCGGGGTCTATGTACGCCGCGGCCAGCTCTTCCGGCGCTTTTGCGCCCGGAGCTTGGGCAAATATTTCATCGGCCAGCGCGCCCAGCCCCTTTTCGCGCGCCACGGTTGCGCGGGTGCGGCGTTTGGGCTTATAGGGGCGGTAAATATCCTCTAAGGCTGCGAGGGTTTCCGCCGCGTCTATGGCTTCTGTAAGCTCATGAGTGAGCTTGCCCTGCTCGTTTATGGTGTTCTTGACGGTCTCGCGGCGCTCGGCAAGCGAGCGGAGATACTCAAGGCGCTCGGCAAGCGTGCGCAGGGCAGTATCGTCCATCGCCCCGTGCAGCTCCTTGCGGTAGCGGGCGATAAAGGGGATGGTGTTGCCCTCGTCCAAAAGCTTTATTACATTGTCGATATGCGTTTGCTCGCGGTTAAGCTCGCGGGCAAGTATTTCGTTAATGCTGTTCAATGCGGGTTTTCTCCTTGCTTGGTAATGTCGATTAGTTATACCACATTTCATCGTGTTTTAGAAGTGGCAAAATGACGATTAATCAAAAACGCGAAAATCGAGAGCCGGGTTCAGCTCTCGATTTTGATTTGCTTTATCCTACCTGCAAATAGGCCAGCGGGTCAACGCTCTGCCCGTTTGCCGTGACGGCAAAATGCAGGTGGCTTTCCTGCCCTATCTCGGCCAGCGCGCTTGTGCCGACCGCGCCGATGATATACCCCGCTTCTACGCTGTCAGCAGCGGCAACGGGCGGTTCGGGCGCGAGGTTTGCGTACACGGCCTTAGTGCCGTCCCCGTGGTCTATGGTGACAACCGTGCCGTAAAGGTCATCGGTCATGACGCTCTCCACCGTGCCGGAGCGCGTGGCGGTGACGGTGCTGCCTTGGGGCGCGTCAATGTCGATGCCGGAGTGGGTGCGCCAATCGCGGAGCGTGACATCGTAGTAAAGCCTATCGTTGCTGTGGCCGCGCTCAACGCTCCCGCTCACGGGCCAAAGCCACGCTTCGGGGGTGCTTTCATCGGCGAAAGCCTCGGCCAAGGCCTCTTCCCCGCTCTCGGCGCTTGCGTCCGCCGAATCCGCCATTGCCGGAACAGAGCCGGACGCACCCGCGCCGCTCTCGTCCGCCGGGGGTATAATGACGGTTTCCACGCGCTTATTGGAATAGAGCGTTGCATCGCTGTCGGAATTATCTTTTGCCATAGTCTCGTTTCCTGCCGCCATCATCCACGCGGACACGCCTATAACTGCGGCGCACAGGAAAAGGACTATGTAAAAGCCCTTACCCGTAAAGAATCTCTCCAGCTTTCTGCCGGAGCTGTTGCTGTTCATGTTTTTGACCTCCATATGCAGTAAATCTTTTGCTTGCATTCCTATTCTT
>CAYRPD010000070.1:0-8646 GCA_964426095.1 uncultured Oscillospiraceae bacterium
CTGCGCAAGGAAGAGCGCATTATGCCCGACGGCACAAAGCAAGTCCGCGATGTAATCGACATCGGTGCAACGCTGGATGAGCGCATAGGCGACGGGTTTTACTTCGCCCGCAGCCTGAAGCTTGTCAAATACATCTTCGAGCACCCCGAGCTTTTGGAAAAGCCCCTTGCCGAGCCGAGTGGCTTTGAATACAAATAAGTTTACCCTAATTTTAAGATATACAGACAAGAAGAAAAAAGAAGCGGGAAGCCGCGAGAAGCCGAAAAGCGGTATAAATCGCCGTTTCCCAAGAGAAGAAGAAAGAAGGAAAAACAATGAGCGAAATCACAGCGAAAACCCCGTGGAAAGACTATGTCGGCGAAGTGCCGATGCACCTGGACTACTTTGAGGGTTCTATGTTCGAGGCCGTGGCAAAGGTGGCCGAACAGTACCCCAACTACATCGCCTTTGACTTCATGGGCAAGTCCACCACCTATAAGGAGCTTGTGCGCGAGATAGAGCGCTGTGCCAAGGCGCTGAAAACCATCGGCGTGCGCGAGGGCGACAAGGTCACTATCGCCATGCCCAACTGCCCGCAGGCGGTTTATATGTTCTACGCCGTTAACCTCGTGGGCGGCATTGCGAACATGATTCACCCCCTGTCGGCGGAAAAGGAAATCGAATTTTACCTCAACGAGTCGGAGAGCGTCACGGCGATTACGCTTGACCAGTTCTACAACAAGTTTGAAAACATCCGCCAGAACACCAAGGTCGTAAACATCATTATTGCGAGCGTAAAGGACGCGCTTTCCCGCCCGATTCGCGCGGGCTATATGCTCACCGAGGGGCGCAAGATAAAGAAAATCCCCGCAGACGCGCCCGTTATCCGCTGGAATGACTTTCTCCGCCTTTCCAACGCCTGCTTTTATAACTACAAGGTGGAGCGTAAGGCAGATGACCCCGCCGTTATCCTCTATTCCGGCGGCACAACCGGCACAACCAAGGGCATAGTGCTCACCAATAAAAACTTCAATGCCCTCGGTCAGCAGGTAATTGCGGCAAACCAGATGTTCCGCCCCGGCGACCGTATGCTCGCGGCGATGCCGCTGTTCCACGGGTTCGGCCTCGGCGTGTGCGTACACACCATGCTCTCTCAGGGCGGCCGCTGCATCCTCATTCCGCGCTTCACGGCGGAAAGCTACGCAAAGCAGATTGTGAAATACCGCTGCAACTTCATCGCGGGCGTGCCGACGCTTTATGAAGCGCTGCTGCGTCTGCCGAGCATGGACGGGGCTGACTTGAGCTGCCTCAAGGGCGTGTTCTCCGGCGGCGACTCCCTTTCCATCGAGCTTAAAAAGAAGTTCGATAAATTCCTCTATGACCACCACGCCACAATCCAGGTGCGCGAGGGCTACGGCACGACGGAAACCGTCACTGCCTGCTGCCTGACCCCGCCGCATATGTTCAAAGAGGGCAGCATAGGTCTGCCGTTCCCGGATACATACATCAAGATTGTCGAGCCCGGCACGGATCGCGAGCTTCCCTACGGCGAAGAGGGCGAAATTCTGCTTGCAGGCCCCACCGTGATGAAAGAGTACATGAAGCACCCCGAAGAAACTGCCCAAACCCTGCGCAAGCACGAGGACGGCCTGACTTGGGTTTACACCGGCGACCTCGGCACGATGGACGATCAGGGCTTTATTTACTTCAAAGGTCGCGCCAAGAGAATGATTATCTCCTCGGGCTACAATGTCTACCCCGGTCAGATTGAAAACATTCTTGACGCGCACGAATATGTGCAGATGAGCTGCGTTATCGGCGTTCCCGATGCGTACAAGATGCAAAAGGTGAAAGCCTTTGTCAAGCTCACGCCGGACGCAAAGCCCGATGACAAAACAAAGCAGGAGCTTATGGACTACTGCCGCAAGAACATTGCCAAGTACGCCATGCCCTACGACATAGAGTTCCGCGACGATATGCCGAAAACCCTCGTAGGTAAGGTTGCATACCGCGTGCTGGAGGAAGAGGAGCTTAAAAAGCTCGCTGCCGCTGCCGCCGAAGCGGAAACCGCGAAAAAGTAAAAATACTGCGAAAACGCGAAAAATACGCACTGCCGCATTAAAGGCAGTGCGTATTCATCATTTTATGTGCTTTTTACTCGGCGGAGAAATCCTCTTTGCCGACACCGCAAAGCTCACAGACGAAATCGTCGGGCAGGTCTTCCCACTTTACGCCCTTTTCCTCTTCGTCGTAAACCCAACCGCAAACATTGCAAACATACTTCATTTTCTTATCCTCCGGATTAAATCTCAGAAGTAACGCTTGAGAAGCCCGGCGAAAGCCTTTCCGTGGCGAGCCTCGTCACGCGCCATCTCGTGAATAGTATCGTGCAAAGCGTCAAGATTATACTTCTTGCAGAGCTTGGCAAGGTCGGTCTTGCCGAGGGTAGCGCCGTTTTCGGCCTCTACGCGCATTTCAAGGTTGGTCTTGGTGCTGTCGGTTACGACTTCGCCGAGAAGCTCGGCAAACTTGGCGGCGTGCTCAGCCTCTTCAAGGCCGGCCTTTTCCCAGTACATCCCGATTTCGGGATAACCCTCGCGGTGCGCCACGCGCGCCATTGCAAGGTACATACCGACTTCGGTGCATTCGCCCATGAAGTTGGCGCGAAGCCCCTCTATAATCTCATTCTGCACTTCTGCGGGAACATCAGCACCAAACTGCTTGCCGACACCGACAACGTGCTCGGCAGCCCAGCTCATCTCGCCCTTCTGCTCGGTGAACTTCGAGCCGGGGACTTTGCACTGGGGGCAAAACTCAGGGGGAGTATCTCCCTCGTGAACGTAACCGCAAACCGGGCAAACCCATTTCTTCATAGTAAATTTCCTCCTAAAAGTAATTGTTTTTTATATTTTTCGTTTCCGTATATCTTTATCGCGCAAGCGCAATAAACCAAAATTATTAACCCGCTTCCCTCTCGGCGCGGCAGGCATCGCAAAGGCCGTTGAGCGTGAGCGTATAGCCCTTGCACAAAAAGCCGAAGCGCTCATCCACTTCATCGTAAAGCCCGCTCACAACGTCCGGCAGGAAAACATCAAGCACACTGCGGCAGGAAGAACACACAAAGTGCGTGTGAGGCGCGGTGCGCGCATCGTAGCGCTCATGCCCGTCAACCTTGCCGACCGTGATTACCTGCCCCTCTTCCAACAGCACCGCGAGATTGCGGTACACCGTGCCGAGGCTGAGCTCCGGAATCTCCGGCTTTAGGGCGGCGTATATCATCTCCGCCGTGGGGTGGCTTGTAACCGAAGAGAGATAGGCATAAATCGCTTGGCGCTTTTTACTGTTATTCCGTTTTGCGTCCATATGCCGCACCTCTTTTCATTTCAAAATTAATAATGATTCTCATTACTGAAATTAATATACCACATCATTCGCACTTTGTAAAGAGTTTTTTTCAAATTTTCCGAAAAATTTTTTTATATGTCTTTTACCCCTGCTCAATTAGCGCGCAAAGCGCTTCCCCGGCGGATGCGCCGAACAGCCGCACGGCGGCCAAGGCTTCCTGCAAGGTGTTGCCGCTGCTGCCGACTTCGAGAATAAGCGAGCCGGGGCAAAGATGCTGGTTATACCGCTGCGGCACGAGCTGCACGGGGCGCATGAGCGTGGGGTGTCGGGCAAGGACGGCCTGTTGGAGATACACGGCGAGGGAGAGATTTTGCCGCCAGTCGGCGTGGGTAAGGCCGCTTTCGTCCGTGCCTACTAAGAGCATGGCTTGGCTTGCGCAAACGCCCTCTTCCTCGGCCATGGTCTTGTACACTGTGCCGTTTGCGCCGAGGGCATCGCGGTGAATGTCAAAAACAACGCGTATGCTCGGATACTCGGCAAGCCACGCTTCGGTTGCCTGTCCGGAGCGGGTGTAAGAGCCGGTATAGCTGGGGTAATCGTATATGCCCCTGTCGTGTATCACCTGTAAGCCCGCGCTTTCCAGCACGGCGGTCAGCTCATCGCCGACGCGGACTATATTATACTGTGTATCTTCCGTGCGCGCCTCGTCACTCGCCTCGTATTTATCTAAGCCCGCTTGGGTGTACGCTTCGCTGGAATGCGTGTGGATAATGAGCACCTGCGGCCCGTCCGAGGGCAGGGTGAGCGCAGGCCCTGCGACAAGGAGCTGACCTATCTCGGCCTTGTAGCCGGTTTGGTTTTTGATGGCGAGGCCACCCTCGATGGTGGTTTCCAATATAGTAGTTTCGCCGCTCTCGCTCTCCGTGACGGAGACGGCGGAGACGGTGTTGTCCTCAGCATAGGCCGCGCGGGCAACGCTCTCTGTCGGTAAGGCCGCCAATACCGCCGCCGTAGGTGCGGGCGAGGGCGTTATCTCCTTGTCCTGCGCGGCGGGGGACAGCTCCGGCGAGTACGCTTCCACAGTCACGTTTTTCATGCGCCCGCTTTCAACGCCGTACACACAGGCGCGGCGCATATATTCATACAAGGGCGAGGCCGAGAAAATATACACCGTCATCGCCGCCGAAATAAGCGCAAAAACGCTTTTCACACTCTGCACAAGCATCACTCTCCCCCGCTTTCACACTATGCCGGGCGCGGCGCGCTTATGCCGCACTTGAAAAAATGTGCGCCGCATGGTAGACTAAGGCCGACAGAAATTAAAAACCAAAAGAGGAGATAAAAATGAAATTCACATACAGACCCAAGGGCGTATGCTCTCAGCAGATGGACATTGAAGTGGACGGCGGCAAGCTCGTCTCCCTGCGCGTTTTGGGCGGGTGCAGCGGCAATCTGCAAGGCATCTCCAAGCTCGTAGAGGGCATGGAGATAGACGAGGTTATTTCCCGCTTGGAGGGGATAAACTGCGGCTTCAAGAAAACATCTTGCCCGGATCAGCTCGCCAAGGCACTGCGGGAGTATAAGGAGCAGCTTTGAAAAGCACCACAAGGCGCGTAATCGCCGCGCTTTGCGCGCTCGTTCTCGTTTTTGCGCTCGTCCCCTGCGCGGCCTACGCCGACGATACCGCCGCGCGCGAAAGGCCGGAGCTTGAGGAAGTGCGCGTATACATATGCTCGCTTTTGAGCGGGAGAGCGTACATCAAGCGCGACATCGCCTACATAGCCTTAACCGACATTGCCGCGATGTACGATATCTCGCTGACGCTCAATGTAAGCGACACGGGCTTTACCGCGAGCGCGCCGGGGCTGGAGCTTTCGGGCGAGGCCGGGAGCGGCTATGTCACGGCAAATTACCGCTATCTCTATCTCCCGCACGGGTATATAGAGGCGGGCGGGGATATCTATCTCCCGCTTGATGTGCTATGCCGCATATTCTCTCTAAACGGCGAATATACGGATGGGCGCGTGGAGATAAGCACCGCGAAGCCCCGCATGATACGCGGAAACGAAGATTACTATGAAACAAACTTCTCCGCCGATGAGCTTTACTGGCTGCCGCACATTGCCTACGTTGAAGCGCTCGATGAGCCTTTGGCGGGGATAATGGGCGTGGTGTCGGTGGTGCTGAACCGCGTTGAGGACGAGGATTTTCCCGACAGCATATTTGAAGTTTTATACGACAGCCGCCACACCGTGCAATTCACCCCGGCGGCCACAGGCTCTATGCACGGCAAACCCACGGAGCTATACTATATCGCGACCTATCTTGTGCTGGAGGGTTACAACACCGTGGGCGAAAGCCTGTACTTTGTAAACCCCGAAAATAACGGCAACTACTGGTTCAGGGAGAACCTGACCTTTGTGGTGTCGATAGGCGACCATGAATTTTATAAATAGGGCGGACAACCATGCTTGAAGAAATTTTGGCGCAGGGCTTTGAGGAGCTTTCGTTCCCCTGCGATGAAGAGGCGCTTGCGCGCTACAGAGTGTATTACGAGCGCTTGACGGAAGCAAACCGCGTGATGAATCTCACGGCAATTTCCGGCGAGCAGGACAGCGCGCGGCTGCATTTTCTCGACTGCGCGGCGGTGCTGGCGCACGTGGATATGGGCAAAGCACGCCTTATAGATGTCGGCACGGGGGCGGGCTTTCCCGGCCTTGCGCTGAAAATCGCCGACCCGGCGCTGGATTTGACGCTTTTGGATAGCCTTGATAAGCGCATAAACTTCCTGCGCGACACTTCCGCCGCACTCGGCTTTGAGGATGTTTGCTGTCTCCATGCCCGCGCCGAGGAAGCACCGAAAGAGCTTCGCGAAAGCTTTGACTATGCCACGGCGCGCGCCGTGGCGCGGCTTGAGGTTTTGTGCGAGCTGTGCTTGCCGTTTGTGAAAGTCGGCGGGGCGTTTATCGCGATGAAAGGCCCGGATGTGGGCGAGGAGCTGAACGCCGCCGGGCGCGCAATATCGCTTCTCGGCGGGCAGTGCGAAAAGCCCGTGCACTACACCATTCCCGGCACGGACATCACGCACACCCTTGTCATTATAAAAAAAGTGCGCCCCACCCCGGCAAAGTACCCCCGCCGCTGGGCGCAGATAAAAAAGCAAGCGCTGTGAAAGCGCAAACGCGAGCCGATTTTTCTTTCGGCTCGCGTTATTATTAATGCGATTACGCGATTATTCTTCAGATACGGCGGAATAAAGCTCCTCGGCGGAGTATACTATGCGCTTCGCCCCCGCCGCTTTAAGCTCCGCTTCATCGCGAAAGCCCCACGCCACGGCCACGCAGTCCATGCCCGCATTTTGCGCCGTGAGGATATCCACTTCCGTGTCGCCTATGTACACGCACTCGGTTTTACTAAGTCTCATAGCTTCGGCGGCAGCGTTCACCGCGTCCGGGCAGGGCTTGCGGCGGACGGTTTCGCTCTCGCCCACGGCAAACTCCAAAAGTCCTGTGAAAAACTCCTCCGCCAGCTCACGCACGGCAAAATCCGGCTTATTGGATATTACCGCTTGCTTTACCCCCGCTTCCTTTAGGCGCGTCATGAGCGCGATAATGCCGGGGTAGGGCGCTGTTTTGACGGAGCAATGCGCATCATAATAAGGCTTATAGTATTGAAGGACGCGCGCGGTAAGCTCTTCCTCCGTCCCGGCGGGGACGCATTTTTCAATCAGCTTCGCCGCGCCGTTACCCAAGGACGCGCGCACCTGCGCATCGGTAACGCTCGGCAAGCCGAAATGCGCGAGGGAATGGTTCACTGCGTCCGTCAAATCGCGAAGAGTATCAAGCACAGTGCCGTCCATATCGTATAAAACCGCTTTGTATTTCATATTTCACTCCGATTTTATAAAATCTTTATTGATTTATTTTAATATAAAGTATAGCATATATGTCAATAGAATCTGCCTTGAGGATAAAGCATATGAGAAAAAGAAATTTAATCGCCGTGCTCGCGGCGCTGGGCATAGTGTGCGGGATATTCTTCTTCGCCCGCACCCGCTCGGACGATTCGCGCGGCACGCTTACAATATGGTATGTTGAATCCACCGTAGGCGCAGATAGGCTTTCAAAGCTTGCCGAGGGCTACAACAAAAGCACCTCGCGCGCCGAGCTTCCCGTGAAGCTCAAAGGCTTTGCAGATGAAGAGGCGCTCGCCGCGGCCTTTGATTCGGGCGCGCCGGATTTGGTTTTCACCTCGCACTATCGCGCGTTCGACATGGCCGCGCGCGGAAAGCTTGCGGATATGAGCAATTATATAAAGCCCTCTTCCCTCGCCTACCCCAAGGAGCTTTCCAGCCGCAACGAGTGCATCGGCAAAAGCTTTTTCCCCGTGGGGTACGATGTGCCGATTCTCTTAAGAAACACCGCGCTTTGCCAAGGGGCGGATTTATCCACGCTCCCGGCGCTCACGCACTCGGCACAAAGCTATTATGAGAAAACCGGCACACCCTTTTACGCCGTGGATTCTTATTCCGCGCTCTTTTTCACGGCGTTTTTGCGCGAGGGCGAGGAATTTACCGCCGAGCTTACCTCAAAGCCTACCGAGGCCTACGCCCTTTTATATAACAGTCTTGCCGAAAACGCCTACACGGGCGCGGCGGCGCTCTATGCCGATTCTGCCGCACAAAGGGTGTTTTCCGGGGAGCTTGCCTGCGCCGTTACATCCGTGAGCGCGCTTTCGCTGACGCTTGAAAGCCCGTTTGCAATCTCCGCCGTGCCGCCGCTCACGACAGAGAGCGGACAGGGCGCACTGGGCGAGGCGTGGGGCTTTGCCGTGGCGGCGCTCGGCAGCCGCAGCATGAACGATATCGCCACCTTTTTAAGCTATGTTTTCTCGGATAACCGCGATGCGCGCTTGGCGCTTCAAAGCCGCCTTGTCCCGGCGCAGGAAACCTCGCTCATCACGCGCGACGGGCTTTATACCGCTCTTCTTACGCTTGACCCCGGCGGAATAACGGCGCTTCCGGCGGCTGACAGTGCTTTTTGCACCCGCCGCGACACCTTTGAGCGCGATTTTCGCGCGCGTATGGCGTTTTTAGGCGCGTGATACCGTTGCAATGCGCGCAAAAGCGTGGTATAATCACAGCATCCTATAAATTAAAAACGAGGTAAAATATAATGGAAGGTTTCAGAGTTCTTGAAATAAAAAAGAGCGTTTTTGAAAACAACGACCGCGAGGCGGATCAGCTGCGCAAGGAGCTGAAAAAGGATAAGACCTTTTTGCTCAACCTTATGAGCTCCCCCGGCTCGGGCAAGACCACCACTC
>CAYRPD010000071.1:0-8242 GCA_964426095.1 uncultured Oscillospiraceae bacterium
ATATACAGCACTTTCATCTCAGAATTTTCTCCACACCATTTTGTTCACAACGCCCGTATAGGACTGGATTATCTTCACAACTTTGGAAGAGACATTTTCATCCTTATAATCGGGGACGGGCAAGCCCAAGTCGCCGTTTTCGTTCATGGAAACCGCCGTTGCCACGGCTTGCAGGAGGGATTTCTCGTCAATCCCGGCAAGGACGAAGCAGCCCTTATCAAGCGCTTCCGGGCGCTCGGTGCTGGTGCGGATGCACACGGCGGGGAACGCGTGACCCACGGAGAGGAAAAAGCTGCTCTCTTCCGGGAGTGTGCCGCTGTCGGAAACGACGGCAAAGGCGTTCATTTGCAGGGCATTATAATCGAAAAAGCCCAATGGCGCATGGCGTATAACGCGCTTATCAAGCTCAAACCCGCTCGCTTCCAAGCGCTTGGCAGAGCGCGGATGGCAGGAATAGAGCACAGGCATATCGTAAGTTTCCGCCATTTTGTTTATCGCGGTAAAGAGAGATATAAAATTCTTCTCGGTGTCTATATTCTCCTCTCGGTGCGCCGAAAGGAGAATGTAGCGCCCCTTTTCAAGGCCGAGGCGCGCGTGGATATCGGAGCTTTCGATGCCGGGAAGGCTTTTATGCAACACTTCCGCCATGGGCGAGCCTGTGACATACGTGCGCTCCTTCGGCATTCCGCACTCGATGAGATAGCGGCGCGCGTGCTCGGAATAGGCAAGGTTTACATCGGAGATTATATCGACAATGCGGCGATTCGTCTCTTCCGGGAGACATTCATCCTTACAACGGTTGCCCGCTTCCATGTGGAAAACCGGGATGTGCAAACGCTTTGCCGCGATTGCGGAGAGGCAGGAATTAGTGTCCCCAAGTATCAGTAGCGCGTCCGGCTCAATTGCACACATGAGCTTATACGAGCAATTTATAATGTTGCCGACTGTCGCGCCGAGGTCTTCCCCCGCTGCGTCCATGTAAACCTCGGGCGCAGCGATGCCGAGGTCGGAAAAGAACACGCCGTTGAGGTTATAATCATAGTTTTGCCCCGTGTGCGCCAGCACCGTGTCAAAATACTCGCGGCATTTGCCGATGACTGCGGAAAGGCGGATTATCTCCGGGCGCGTGCCGACAATGATGAGCAGCTTCAGCCGCCCGTCATTTTTAAAGGCTATATCGGAATAGTCAAGCTTCATACTCATTTTTTACAGCTCCTCAAAAAAGGTGTCGGGCTTATTCGGGTCAAAGCACTCATTCGCCCACATGAGCGTGACAAGCTCCTGCGTGTCGGAAAGATTAATAATAGAATGCGTATACCCCGGCAGCATATGCACGGCCTCTATCTTATCCCCGCTCACTTCAAACTCCATAAGCTCGTCCGTGCCGATTTTGCGCTCGCGTATGAGCGCGCGGCCTGAAACCACGATAAAAAGCTCCCACTTGGAGTTATGCCAATGCTGCCCCTTGGTTATGCCGGGCTTGGAGACATTCACGCTCATCTGCCCGCAGCTTGCGGTTTTGATAAGCTCGGTAAAGCTGCCGCGCGCGTCCTCGTTCATTTGAAGCGCATAGGCGGTTTTCTCGCGCGGAAGATAACTGAGATAGGTTGAATACAGCTTCTTTTCAAATGAGCCGTTCGGGATTTCGGGCATGAGGTGAGTTTTGCTTTGCTCGTCAAAGCTGTGCAAAAGCTCAACTATGCGCCCAAGCGTTACCTTGTGCGTCACGGGGACATAGCACCAACGCCCGCACGGGTTTTCGATAGGGGTCAGTCCTGAATAATCGCACCTATGCTCTTTACCCTGCAAGGCCGAAAGAAGCTCGGACACAACATCATCTATGTACACAAGCTCCAGCTCTGTCGCGGGGTCATTCACCGTAATAGGCAGGTCGTTTGCGATATTATTGCAAAAAGTCGCCACGGCGCTGTTATAGTTCGGCTTGCACCACTTGCCGAAAACGTTGGGGAATCTGTACACCAGCACGCGCGCGCCGGTTTTCTCGGCATAGTCGAAGAAAAGCTCTTCCCCGGCGAGCTTGGATTTGCCGTACTCGGACGCGGCATAGCGCCCGGCAAGGCTCGCCTGCGCGGAGCTTGAAAGCATGACGGGGCAGGTGTTCCCCGCAGAAATAAGCTCTCGCAAAAGCTCCTCGGCAAAGCCGAAGTTACCGCGCATAAATTCCTGCGTATCCTTGGGGCGGTTTACGCCCGCAAGATTGAAAACGAAGTCTGCGCGGCGGCACCAATCGGAAAGCGTAGCCTTGTCCGTTTGGCGCGTATACTCAAATATTTCGCCGATATCAAGGGCGGGGTGAGTTCTGTCCTTGCCGTCGCGTATATTTTTCAGCGCGCAGCAGAGGTTTTTCCCCACGAAGCCCGCCGCGCCCGTAACGAGAATGTTCATTCGGCGCGCTCCTTAATATTTTATATTCATCGCGTCCAGCTCATCGCGAATGTAGCTGAGCGACAAAAGCTTCTCCTTGACCTCGGCCACAGAGAGCATACGGGTGTTGTTGGAGTTAAACTCGGTCAGGTGGTTGCGCTCCACATCACCCTGAACAAAGTATTTATCATAGTTTAAACTCCGCTTATCGCAGGGGACGCGGTAAAAGCTGCCCAAGTCCTCGGCCTTGGCGCACTCCTCATTCGTCAAAAGCGTTTCGTACATCTTTTCGCCGTGACGTATGCCGATAACCTTTATCATGCTCTTATCCCCGCCGAAAAGCTCGCAAACGGCCTCGGCCTGGGTCTGAATGGTGCAGGCGGGCGCTTTTTGAACAAGGATATCCCCGCTCTCGCCGTGCTCGAACGCGAAGAGCACCAAATCCACCGCCTCATCAAGCGACATTATAAAGCGCGTCATGGTAGGCTCGGTAAGGGTTATCGCCTCGCCCTTCTTAATCTGCTCTATCCACAGCGGGATAACGCTGCCGCGCGAGCACATAACATTGCCGTAGCGCGTGCAGCATATGCGCGTATGCTCCGGGGAAACCGTGCGGGATTTCGCCACAACCACCTTTTCCATCATGGCCTTACTCGTACCCATTGCGTTTATGGGATAGGCCGCCTTGTCGGTGGAAAGGCATATCGCGGCCTTAACATTCGCGTCAATAGCCGCAGTGAGCACGTTATCCGTGCCGAAAACATTGGTTTTCACGGCTTCCAAGGGGAAAAACTCGCAGCTCGGCACTTGCTTGAGCGCCGCCGCATGGAAGATATAATCCACGCCGTACATGGCGTTTTTAACAGATTGAAGATCGCGCACATCGCCTATGTAAAACTTCAGCTTGTCCGCACATTCGGGCATACGCGCCTGGAAATCGTGGCGCATATCGTCCTGCTTTTTCTCATCGCGGGAGAAAATGCGAATCTCGCCTATGTCGCTTTTTATAAAGCGGTTGAGCACGGCGTTTCCGAACGACCCCGTGCCGCCTGTTATCATAAGCGTTTTGCCCTTAAACATTTGTCTATTCCTCCGTTATTTCCGCCGCAACACACTCATCAAAGCGGTCAAGCAGCTTCTTTTTATCAAAATGCGCGTTGAAATACTCTCTTGCGTTCGCGCCGTATTCGTGAAGCTTGTCGGAGCTTTTAAGCTCCGTAATCGCATCGCACAGCGCTTCCGCGTCCCCTATCGGGCAGCACACCCCGCAGTGAGCTTTGCGCACTATGCGCTCTGTTTCGCCCGTGGCACAGGCGAGAATGGGCATGGCACAGGCCATGTACGATTGAAGCTTTGCGGGAATTGTGTTTGCAAATAAGGGGCTGTTCATAAATGAAACAAACGCTGCGTCGCACTCGGCAAGTATCGCGGGGATATCCTCTGCATTTTGCCGCGGCAGAAGAAGAAACATATTCTCCACGCCGAGCGCGGCTATCTCCGCTTCAAGCGCAGCTTTGGAGCGCCCGTCCCCGACAATTACAAATAGCGCCTCATCACCGCGCGCTTTCATCACGGCGGCGGCTTTCGGCAGGATATCCAAGCCCTGCGCCTGGCCGACATTGCCCGTAAACGCGATTTTAAACCGCGTATCGGGCGCGATAAGGCCGCTCGTGCCGCGCAAAGTCGGGCGGTAAAACTCCTCGGCATACTGCGGCCAATAGCTCACGCGCTCGCGCCTGTCGGGAACGCGTGAAGAGATTTCTTCAACGAAGCTCGGCGAGGTGGCAAATATTTTGTCGCACCGACGGTAGATATAATCCACCATGCGCCCTATGGGCTTTAAAACAAGGGGCGAATGTATGCCCGTGACTATCTCAATATTGTCCGGCCAAAGATCCTGCACGTAAAGCCAGCAGGGAATTTTGCGGCGTTGGGCATACCACACGCCGACAAGCACCTGCGTCATGGGCGAAACCTCAAAGTTAAACACCATGTCGCATTTAAGCGGCGTAAAGCACTTCCAGAAAAAGCCCGACACGACAAACGATAGGTAGTTTAAACACATCCCCACCGCGCCCTTGCCGCGCGCTATGAGCGGGATGCGGATAATATCCATACCGTTGTAGCTCTCGCGCCGCTTTTTAAATAGGCCGTAGCCTTTATAATACTTGCCGTAGGGGTAATTTGGAATGCCCGTGAGCACCGTGACCTTGTACCCACGGCGCACCCACTCGGTGCACATATCGTTTATGCGAAAGCTTTCGGGGTAAAAATACTGGCTGACAACGAGAATATGTTTTTTTTCGCGCGCTGTATCACTCATTGCGTACCCTCTGTAAGCTCTATACTCTCTTCAAGGCTGTAAAGCCTGTAATCACCGCGGGCATAATCGCTCATCGCCATATCGTAGCTCAAGCTGCCGAAAGCCTTATTTACAAGCGAGGTAAAAACGCCCAAGAGCTTGAGCGCCCATGTTACCCCGCCGATAAGGCGGATTCTCCTCCCGTGCGCGGCGGCTATCATGCGCACAAGCTCGGAGGTGTTGGAATACTCCCCGTTTTGCGGGAAGAATGTGCCGCGCTCTTCATTATCTATCATGAGCTTGACAAAGGCCATGAGATTGCCGACAAAGAGCATACTGCGCTCATTGTCAACGCGCGGGAAAATGTGCAAATGACGCGCGAAGAGCGAGAGCACGGGGTAATTGCCCTTGCACCCCGGGCCGTATATCATCGGCGGGCGCAGGATAACCACTTTAAAACTCTCGCTTTCAAGCTTTTTTAAGCGCAGCTCTGCCTGAAGCTTGCTGTCGCCGTAGGCGTTGGCCGGGGAGCACATTGTGCCGCGCTCAATTCTCCGCTTTTCGCCGACGGGGGCGCTGTCGCCGTAGACAATGGCGGAGCTCATAAATATAAACTGCCCCACGCCCTCGCGTTTAGCCTTTTTGGCAAGCTCTTCGGTAAGCTCGGTATTGATTTTATAATAGGTCTGTGCCTTTTCGGCGCTGATATGGCCGTTATCGGAATGAGCAAGCCCCGCGACATGATAAACCGTGTCTATCCCTGAAAAATCCTCATCGCGCCATGCGCCGTTGCGCAGGCTGATAGACACCGTGCTGTAGCCCGGAAAGCCCTCTATGTAGCTTTTAAAGCTTTTGCCGAGATAGCTGTTTATGCCGGTTATGAGAATGCGTTTCATTGTTTTTTCTCCCGTTCAAGCTTGCCTGTGCCGCCCTCTACAACGCCCTCGCGCTTCAAAACGCTAACCACCGTGCCGAAAAAGCACTTGCAGTCAAACGCAAAGCCAAGGTTTTGAATGTACTCGCCGTCAAGCCTTGCTTTCACGTCTATAGGCAGCTCGTCTCTCCCGTTTATCTGCGCCCAGCCGGTAAGGCCGGGTTTAACGTCATTCGCGCCGTATTTATCGCGCTCGGCGATAAGGTCGGTTTGATTCCACAGCGCCGGGCGCGGCCCGATAACGGACATCTCGCCGGAAAGGATATTAAATAACTGCGGAAGCTCGTCCAAGCTCGTTTTGCGCAGGAAAGCACCCGTGCGCGTAATCCACTTGTCCGGGTTTTCAAGCTGATGCGTGGGGACATCGCGGGGCGTGTCCGTGCGCATGGTGCGGAATTTCAGGATGTTGAAAAAGCTTTTGTTCACCCCGAAGCGCTTTTGCCTGAAAAACACCGGCCCGGGCGAGCCGAGCTTGACGCAAAGCGCAATTATCGCCATGGGAATACCCAAAACGATAATCCCCGCCAGCGACAGGAGAATATCCAGTATTCTTTTTATAACTCGCTCGTACATAGCTTCACCCGTTGCGTTATATTTTCCGGCATTGTCGCATTCTCCGCGACTTCTTATATTACTGCCATTATAAACTATTTATCAGCTTATTATAGCATTGCCGTTGGGTAGTGTCAAATGCTATTTGGGCATGAAATTGCCCTCAAGGAAAAGCCTTGAGGGCAAGCATTACTCATCATACTCTTCTATGCCCTGCTCGGTGACAGTATAAGCGCTGTAGGACGCGGCGGAGAGAGCTTGGGAGTTATAGAATACATCGGCGCTGTCGAAAAGGTATATTTGCGGCGTGCCGCAATCGTGAATGTTGCAATTATTAAGCTGCGCGCCGGAGACGGCGTACATATTAACGGCGCTGGAAGAGCAATCGTAAATCTCGGTATCGGTCACGTTCACCCGCTCGGATTCCACGGCGTAGAGGCCGACAACACCGCAGCCGTAAAGGCGGCAAGCGTCAAGCGCGACATCGGAGCAGCCATAAAGCCCCACAACGTTGCCCGAGCACGCGCCGGGCTCTTCGGTGTGGCCGAGGGTCAGGCCGGAGAGAGAAAGATTAGAGCAATTAGAAAAGCGAAGCACATCCACATAGCGCGGGTGGGCGACTATTTCCGCGCCGTTTTCGCTGATGAGGGAGAGATTATCCACGCCCGTGATGCTAAGCCCCGGGCCGTCATACTCGCTGAGCCAGGTATAATAATCCCCGCCGTAGCCGCCGTAAGCGGTGGCTGTGGAAAGGTCATAGAGCGGGGAATCAAGGTAAATGACCGTGTCGGGCGCGATAGCGGCCAAAAGCTCATCGACAGTGGCGACATGGATATAGCTTATCCCCTCTTCCACCGTGACATTGAGGCTGACTTCCGAGGAAGATGCGAGCGCGGGGCGTTCGCTTTCAACGCGCTCCATGTGCGCCAAAACGCTCGCCGTCAGCTCCTCACCCGCGAGAGTGCGCGCGGCGGCATCGGAATAATCGGTATAGAGCGCGGGATAATAGGGCGAATCAAAGGCAGAGTTATCCACGGTTATGTCCTCGCCGAGGACGGAAAAGAGCGCCTGTTCAAAGGCGGTATCGCCGTAAACGGAGCAGCCGAGGACGGAAACCGCACGAGAAGCCGAGGACGAGACAAGCGCCGCGCCGGAGCAATCATAAATGTCGCTATTCAAAAGGGCAAAGCCGTTCGTGCTGGAAAGAGAAAACACCCCGTCAAAGCCGGTAATGCCGCAATCGTAGATTTCGCAATGGTTGAGGGTCAAATCCGAAGCGGAATAGGCGCTGGCGGCGGAATAGGAGCAATCGTAAATATGCGTACCCTCGGCGGAAACGTGGGAAGAGTACATGGCCTGTATGCCGACCGTGCCGCAGCCGTAGAGACGGCAGGAATTAATCTGCGCATTCGTGACATTGTCGAGCATGACCACGCCGCCGGAGCATTCGCCGGGGGCTTCGGTATGGCCGAGGGTCAAGCCCCAAAGGGCGATATCCGAGCAGGAAGCAAAGTAGAGCACATTGGCATAGCGCGGCACGGCGGAAATCTCGGGACGGTTTTCGCCCACGGTGTCTGCAATTAAGGCGAGGTTATTAACGCCCGTGATTTGCAGCTCGTAGGCGGGTGCTTCGCCCGCGTTAATGTCGGAAAAGACCTCGACCCAGCTATATGCGGCGGGCGTATCCTGCGCGCCGTAGTCGGACGCGTGGGAGAGGTTATAATCGCCGGGAGCAATATAAACGGCCGTATCGGACGCAAGAGCGGCCAAGAGCTCATCTATCGAATTAACGATAACGGAGTTTACCCATTCGCCCTGCACAAGATAGATATCGTCAGGGGCAGGCGCAATGTCGGCTGTGGGTTCGGGGGTATCGGGTGCGGGAGTATCCGGGGTGTCGGCGGGGGCTGTCTGCGCACAGGCGGCGAGGGAGAGAGCCATAACGAGCGCAAGCAGGACGGAAAGGAATTTCTTCATTGCGTATATCTCCTTAATGAAAGAATAACGAAGCTTCTGAGCAATAGACGCACGGGAAAGCGGAAAAGTTTCACGAGAGAGGAAAAATTTTA
>CAYRPD010000072.1:0-8124 GCA_964426095.1 uncultured Oscillospiraceae bacterium
GAAATGGAAAGCAATGAGGAAGTGTGGGCTGATTGGCTGATGCAGGATAATGAATATGCAGTCGGTGACAGAAAAGCAATGGAAGCAGGCGGGGGGAAATACCTTAATTTCATTTCAATAGTATTGAGGAAGAAATAAGAGTTTGAAACAATTTGCCAAGCGGTTATTTGTGCCCCGTACCGCTGTTTCAAAACGAAAAACAGGCGAAATAACAACAAAAAGCCGTGAGACCAAACAATCTCACGGCTTAAATTGTGGCGCAGAAGGAGGGATTTGAACCCTCGCACGGTTTATACCCGCCTACTCCCTTAGCAGGGGAGCCCCTTCGGCCTCTTGGGTACTTCTGCATTAAGCTTTAATATGTTATCATACCAAGCGCCCAATGTCAAGTGTTTTCTGCGCGGGGGTCAGAAAGGCCAAGTCGGCAACCAGCCGAGAAGCTTCGTTGCAACGGCGTTATCCACCACAAGGCCGGACAGCGCCGGGTAGAACAGCACGAACAGCGCCGCCGACACTGCCGCAAAGCCGCCCAAGTACCATTTCCAGCGGCGCGAGTTGAGCCGAAACAGCTTAAAGCAGTAGCCCAGCGCGAGCACGAGGAAAACGGTGCACGGGAAGTAGTGATATTCAAACGTAAGGCGGGAAATGAACACCCACGGCATAAGCTGCGCAAGGTAGCCGACGAGGATAAACCCCGCCGTCCTGTCGCGCCGGAAAAGCGCCGTGTACGCCAGCACAAAAAGGCTCAACAGCCCGCCCCAGCACAGCGCGGGGTTTACAAACGCGCCGAAGCTTGAGCGCGTGCCGTCATCAAAATAGTCTAAATAATAAAGTATCGGCCGGATATCCAGCAGCCATTGGTACCACACGGAAGAGTACGGGTGCTCCGCGACAAGGCCGGAGTGGTAAGAGTACATAAAGCTCTGATTATCAAGCACAATGCGCATATAATCCCCGGAAAAGTACATTCCCGGCGCGCTCATTCCGGAGGCCGTCCCATATGGCGTATAGCTGAGATAGTATATCACGGCGGGGACGAGCACGAAAAACACCACGCAGAAAAGCGCGTTTTTCATAAACGCCTTGAACCCGCGCCGCCGATTGACGACCCAATACGCGCCCCACAGCACCGCAAGACCGCAACCGGCGTATATGCTCGTCCACTTCGAGGCCGCGCCCAAGCCGAAGCTTATGCCGCACAGTGCGAGGTAAACAAGCGCCCTGCGCGGCGGGTTATCCTCGCTTGCGCTTTGCAGGAAGAGGAACATAAAAAGGTACATCAGCATAATAAACATTACGCTGTAAGTGTCGATCGTGGCGATGCGCGTTTGCGCAAAGTGCATGAAGTCACAGGCGAATACCGCCGTGCATACGCTCGGCACGGCGCGCCCGCCGAAAAGCTTTTTCACGAGAATATACATCACCGGCAGCATCAGCACGCCGAACAGCGTACCCATGAAGCGCCAGCCGAACGGGGTCATGCCGAAAAGCGAGATACCGAGCCCGATTATCAGCTTGCCGAGCGGCGGGTGCGAAATCTCGTAAGGGTACACGCCGTTTAGGTGCTCCCACGCCGTGCGCGCGTGGTAGATTTCATCGAAATACGTGGAGTTGAGGAAGCTTTGCCGCGCGGGTACGGTGTCGGCCTCGTCCACGAGGAGCTTCGCAATCTCATCCGCGCCGCGCGCGGGGATAGCCGCGCCGTCCCCGTCAAAAAAGCAGACCTCGCCCAAGTATGTGCCCCCCGTGCCGGAGATACGCACGTACTTCGGCGGCTCGGACAGCGTTTCGGGGATAAGCCCGTTCCACTTCAAAACCTGCGAGTAGCTTTGCTCAAACTCGCCCATGTTCTCCCACACTATGCCGTCGGAAGAGTATTCCACGGTGTATACGCCCTCGCCCACGCCGGAGAAAAGCATAATCCGGCTCGGATGCACATCGCCCGGAAGCTCGATAACGGCGCTCTCGCCGCCGAGAAACGCAAAGCTTTCCGGGGAATAGTTGTAGCCCAAGCCGGTAAAGGCAAGGGCGGCATATATCACGCTTATAAGCGCCATAATGAGCGCGTCCGCGCGCGTTAAAGCGCGCGGGCATTTTTCGTCCCTCGGCAGGGTGCAGTATTTGAGATTGGGAAGCCCCAGGAAAAATACGCTCAAAAGCAAAAACAGCGCAACGGGCAAAAGGTACGTAGCTTTCATAGTCATTTGGGGTGATGCTTATCCTCTCAATACGGTGTGCAGCTCGTGAACGTCTGCTAAAATATAATCGGGCTGTCTCTCGGCTTGCTCGGCCATTTCGGGCGTGGTTTCGCCCGAGAGCACCAATACGCTCCTAGCCCCGGCGTTTTGCGCCACGGCAATGTCGGTATAAAGCCTGTCGCCAACGGCGCATATCTTCTCATTGGGTATGCCCGTCATGGCGGAGATAACATCTATCATGTTGCGGTTGGGCTTGCCGATGTAGGTCGGCTCTTTGCCGGAAGAGGCCGTCAAAAGCGCGCAAATGCTGCCGCAGTCGGGCAAAACCTCGTCCGCCGGCATGGGGCAGACCCAGTCGGGATTCGCCGCGATGAACGCAGCGCCGCGGCGCAGGAAGTGGCAGGCGCGCTCAAGCTTTTCGTAGACAAGCTCCGTGTCAAACCCCTGCACCACAACATCCGCCTCGTCAAGCTCGGTGTGGCCGTTTTCATCGTTTATAAGGTCAATCCCGTAGCTTACAAGCTCGCGGTAGAATGCCTTAGTCCCCGCAAGGTAAACCTTCGTGCCGGGGTAGCGTTGGTTAAGGTACATTCCCGTTGCCATGCCGGAGGTGAACACATTCTCCCTCTCGCACGGAAAGCCGAGACGGCGCAGACGCGTGATGTAATCCTCGCCCGCGCGGGAAGAGTTGTTGGTGAGGTATATATACTTTTTCCCCAAAGCGGGAAGATCATTCATCAGCTCAATCGCGCCGTGATAAACATTGTCGCCGAGGTAAAGCGTCCCGTCCATGTCGAACAGGAAAAGCTCGCATTCTTTAAGCTTGGTGTAATCCATATGTGTGTTAATCCTCCTCTGCCCACATCAGGGCGCATTTAACGGCCTTGTGCCACCCGCGCAAAAGCTTTTCGCGCTTGTCGTCAAGCATGACGGGGGAGAAGGTCTTGTCCGCCGCCCAGTTGGCGCGTATATCGTCAAGATCCGCCCAGTAGCCTACGGCAAGCCCCGCGAGGTAGGCAGCGCCCAAGGCGGTGGTTTCTATGCAGCTGGGGCGCACAACATCACAGCCGAGCATATCGCTTTGAAACTGCATGAGAAAATCGTTTGCGCACGCGCCGCCGTCCACTCTCAGCGTGGTTATCTTAATCCCGGAATCCTGCTCCATGGCGCGGGCTATGTCGTAAGTTTGGTACGCTATCGCTTCCAGCGTTGCGCGCACAAGGTGCGCCCTGCCGAAGCCGCGCGTCACGCCCACTATTGCCCCGCGCGCCCGCTGGCTCCAATACGGCGCACCAAGCCCCGTGAACGCCGGCACAACATACCCGCCCGCCGTGTCGCTCACGGCCACGGCGTACTGCCCGCTCTCTCCGGCCGAGGTGAGCACGCCCAGCTCATCGCGAAGCCACTGTATAGCCGCCCCGCCCATGAATATGCTGCCCTCAAGCGCGTATTCCACATGATCCTTAAACCCCACGGCCACGGTTGTTACAAGCCCGTTTTTGCTCTCTACAATCTCGCGCCCGGTGTTCATCAAAAGAAAGCAGCCCGTGCCGTAGGTGTTTTTCATTTCGCCCGGAGCAAAGCAGCTTTGCCCGAAGAGGGCGCACTGCTGGTCGCCCGCTGCGCCCGCAATGGGGATTTCGCCGCCGTATAATTCAAACTCCGTCTTGCCGTAAACACAGCTTGAGGGCTTGACCTCGGGCAGAAGCGAAGCGGGGATATCCAAAAGGCGCAAAAGCTCCTCATCCCAGCAAAGCTCGTGGATGTTATAAAGCATGGTGCGGCTGGCGTTGGTGCAATCGGTCACGTGTACGCGCCCGCCTGTCAGCTTCCAAATGAGCCAAGTGTCGATAGTGCCGAAAAGAAGCTCCCCGCGTTCGGCGCGCTCGCGCGCACCGTCAACGTTATCCAAAAGCCATTTTATCTTCGAGCCGGAGAAGTACGCATCGGGCACAAGGCCGGTTTTCGCGCGTATCGTGTCGCTGTGCCCGGCATCGACAAGCGCATCTATAATGTCGGACGTGCGGCGGCATTGCC
This sequence comes from uncultured Oscillospiraceae bacterium, assembly GCA_964426095.1. Classification (GTDB taxonomy): domain Bacteria; phylum Bacillota; class Clostridia; order Oscillospirales; family Oscillospiraceae; genus Limivicinus. The sequence continues at coordinate 4,236 of CAYRPD010000072.1, forward strand.
AAACTATCGCGTTTGCAATCGGCTCTCCCGTGGCCTTGTCCCATATAAGCGTGGTTTCGCGCTGGTTTGTGATGCCTATCGCGGCCACATCCGCCGCCGTAATCCCCAGCTTATCCAGCGCCGCGCGCGACACTTCAAGCGTTACGTTCCAAATCTCCGTTGCGTCATGCTCCACCCAGCCGGGCTTGGGGAAAATCTGCGTAAACTCCTTTTGTACGCTGGCGCAAATATGCCCTGCCTTGTCGAAAAGGATACAGCGGGAGCTTGTTGTGCCTTGATCCAGGCTCATTATGTACTTCATGGCAGAAACTCCTTTTAGAGTGTATTTATAATAGCATACGATGCTTAAACTGTCTATAAAAAAACCACGGGAGGATAGCCTACCCGTGGTATAGAATGCAGATTATTTAACGATAAGTCTCGTCATTCTTGCAAAGGTCAGGCGGTTGCGGATAGCGGAGGAGATATCAAGAAATTCCCCGCTCACGCTCTCGTCAATGTCAAGCTCTGCAAGCGAGTGCTTCGCGCCGATCTTGGTGTAAAGCGCAATGAGATCCTCGGCGGACGGAATAGTGGCGATAACCTCGCGGATTTCCTGCCAATGCTCCTTGATGCTTTCCGGGGCAAAGGTTTTCAGCACATCGTTCTCGTTTTCTTTGAATATGCCGTCTGCAAGAGAGCCGAATACATCGCGCACCCAAGTCTCATTCAGTGCTTCAAACGGCTTTACCTCTATATCCTCGCGCGCGGCAAGCTCGTGATACGCCTTTGCGCACATGATTGTGCCCACGCCCACGCACTCCCCGTGCATTCCGTGCGCGCGCTCAAAGCCGCGCGGCTTCATCTCCACGAGGTGCGCCACAAGGTGCTCAGCGCCGGATGCGGCGCGGCTGTTGGAGAGGATTTGCATGGTAAGGCCGGAGAGCATCTGCGTGTACGCCATGGCCTCAAAGTCGGGCGCTTTGCCCTCGGCCAGGTCGTTTGCGCAGCGCTCCATAATGTCAAGCGCTTCCTGTGCCATTGCGCAGACCTTGTCGCAGAAGTATTCGCCCGAAACGATGTGAGCTATCTTCCAGTCGGCAATGGAAACGTATTTTGCAAGAATGTCCTGCACACCGGCGATGGTAAGGAACATCGGCGCGCCGGAGACAATGTCCATATCGCAGATAACGGCATCTGCGGCCTGCATGGGGATAGACTTCTTCTGCCCGTCAATTATGATAGAGCAGATGTCCGCCGTAAACCCGTCGGAGGAAACGATAGTCGGCACGGCGACAAACGGAATGCCGAGCTTGCAAGCGCTGTAGCGCGCGAAGTCCATAAGCGTCCCGCCGCCGACGGTCACGATGTAATCCGGCTTGCGCGAAAGCTTTTTCATCATGTCCTCTATCATGCCCTTTTCGCTGTGCAGTCCCTGTGCTTCGAGGATGATTTCCTCGTCGGCGGGGATATGGGTCATGGTGGGGAGATTATAAGTGTTCGTGTCGTAAATGACCGTGCGATAGCCGGAAAGGCCGCAGTCAGCCATATACTTGTCAAATGCTTTCAGCGCGCCGTATTCGCATACGACGAGCTTTGTTCTAAGCTCATGGTCGCGCCCGCATTCGCATTGGCCGGTGTACTTTGTGCAATCGAGTATCATTTTTAAGCCTCCGATAATATATCTTTTTATTATAAGGTTTTAGTTATAACGACATTATATAACATACCACTATACTTTTTCAAGATATATTATGCAATTATTGTGAAAAAATCGGGAACAGACTGCGAGGGGTTAAGCAGCCTGTTCCCGTTAGGAGTGAATCAGTAGTTGGCTGCAACAACGGCACCGCCGCCGAGAACAGTCGTGGTATTGGCAACGCACATCATGGTGATGAGTATTGCGTTAACAATTGCGCACATATACGGATTCTTTGTCTTTTTGTAGATGAAGCGCGTCATAAACGGAGTGACAAAGAGGTATACGCACGCGGGGTAGAGCCAAATGCCGCTTATACGGTAGCCCTCGGTTGCGTACCACTTCAAAGCGCCGGTCGTGAAGAACGTACCGTACTGAATCGCGATGAAGCCGAGTGCGCCCAGTGCGTTGAACAGACCGAGCAGAGCGGTGTTGAGCTTGCCGCCGATGTTGTTGAAGTTGAAGCAGTTAAAGGAAACGGAGTTAACAACATAGAACAGCAGGAACAGCGGCAGATATCTCAGCCCGATAATAACCTTGTCCGCGTCAAACGCTTTCAGCGTCAGCACCCACAGACGGAAGTCGGACTTGAAGAAGTAATCCGCGAAGAAGAGAATGAGGAACGCAAGTGCGGTTGTAAGGACAGCCAACACTATCGTGCGCCACAGACGGCTCAAGCTGATAGTCACGCCGCGCGCGGCAAGGTCAAAGCCGTTTTTCTTGCCGTAGGCAAAGTAGTATACGCTCAAAACGATTATTGCGAACACTGCGCACAGTACGCACCATACACCCGTGGTGAGAGGGCCGGTCTGCACGAAGAACGGAGTAGTCTTGGAGTAAACATTGGTTATAGTCCAGTAGTAGCTGAACCCGGAGAAGATAGCGCACAGTACGAGCGAACCCCAGAACCAAGCCTTGCCCGCGCCGTCCTTAACTTCAAGCGCTTCCACTTCTTTTTCGGCTTTGAGTATGCCGAAGTACTTGGTGTCGAGCATCAGGCACATGAATGCCAGCACGAAGATTATAATGCCGACAAGGCCGAGGAAGTTAAATGCGGTTTTCCACTGCCAAACCTGATTGTCGGGAGCAATGGCATTGGGAGCGCCGAACGCGTCCTCAAAGAACTGAATGCCGTAGCCCACGGAAGTGGCGGAGAAGTGAACCCAAGGGTGAGTGCAATCGGGCTGATAGATAACGCGGATGAGACCGTCCTGTTCGTAGTACTGACCCGCAACAACATCATCCATGCCGTCTGCGCCGTTATTGAAGTTTACAAAATTCTTAGCGTCTGCGCTGGAAAGGAACTTAGAGGGGATAAGCTGATCTTCCGTCCAGAAGAAGAACTCATCGTAAAGGTCGGCTATAATGCCCGCATGACGGCCGGCAAGGTCGCCGCTGTGGTCAACGCCGGTATCGTCTACCCAAGTGGAAGCCTGATAAAGCACTGCGGAGATGAGCGGGGTTTCGCGCTCGTTGTCAAGGCCGATTGCCATGTCGCAGGCAGCGCCGCCGCTGGAGTGGCCGGTAACGCCTATCTTGGTTTTGTCAACGTAGGGGAGAGTGCCTGCAAGCTCTACTGCCGCGTCAAGGCCGACAGCGGAGGTGTAAAGCCCTGCGGAATCGGTGGATTCGGAATCGCCGTGTCCGTGCATATCAACTGCGATAACCACGTAGCCGCGGCGGGCATACTCTACGGAGTAGAGATCCTGCATTTCCTTGTTGTTGTACCAGCCCTCAACCGTGAGTATGCACGGGGCGGGATTTTCCGCCGTTGCATTGGCGGGCTTGTAAAGAAGTGTGCTTACCTCATAGCCGGATTTGTCTACGAGGCGAAGCTCCGAGACGCTCACTTTGCCCCAGCTGCCCTGAATGGCCGAAGCCATTATCATGCTGACAAGGCAGAGAACCAAAGCCAAGCAAACCCAAAATTTTGCGTTTTTCTTGAGTTTCATTTTTTGTTTCCTCCCAATTAGATTTTTTGAATTTTTATACCGTTTTTCGCGGTATTCAGCGTAATTTTATTCTACTGGGCACTTTGCCAAAAGTCATTAACTGCGTTTTCTTCCATTTGTGATAAATTTGCGGTACGATTTTGACCTATATAACGATTTTGCCCTCAAAATCTGACAAATTTTTATCTTAAACAAACTTGAGTTGATAATTTTGTACACTTTTCACAATTCCCGCCCGAACAACAAAAACACGCACCGT
>CAYRPD010000073.1:0-8112 GCA_964426095.1 uncultured Oscillospiraceae bacterium
CTCTTGAAAGGCCTGTGGATTCTGTATCAAAAAAACAGCGGAAAATAAGGGATAGAGTTAACTTTCAACCCGGCGGAGATGTTCATACCTCTCCGCCGGGTTTTCACATATTACCGCCATATGTAGAAAGCGTGAACTTTTTGTATCAAATCCCTGCCTTGCGTTGCGGCAAAGGGGTAAACATGGTATAATTTAAGAAAATTGACGATATAGGAGTGGTATTATCAGCAGAAGAAGTTACATTGAAAAAGAAAAAACCGCGCTGGCAGAAAAGATAAAAGAATCGGCGGAATCGGTGCTGCCGATTGCGGTGATAGTGCTTGTGCTGTGCCTGTGCGTCACGCCGATGAAAACGGAGCTTCTCTTGAGCTTCCTTATCGGTGCGGTGCTGCTTGTGGTGGGCATGGGGCTTTTCTCCCTCGGCGCGGAGCAGTCGATGACCCCGATAGGCAGCCGCATAGGCTCGGCGCTTACGCGCACGCGCTCTACGCCCCTCATTATCGCGGTCAGCTTTCTTTTGGGCTTTGCCATAACCGTGGCCGAGCCTGATTTGCAGGTGCTTGCGCAGACCGTGCCGCACATAAAAAGCAGCGTCCTACTCATCACGGTGGGCGTGGGCGTGGGGCTTTTCATGTCGGTTTGCATGGTGCGCATACTCACGGGCGCAAGCCTGCGGTGGATTTTAATCGCGTGCTATGCCGTTATATTCGCGCTGGCCGCGTTTACGGATACGCGCTTTCTCGGCATCGCGTTTGACTCCGGCGGTGTTACCACGGGGCCGATGACAGTGCCGTTCATCCTCGCAATGGGGCTCGGCGTTTCCAAGGTGAGAAGTGACGATCGCGCCGAGGCGGACAGCTTCGGCCTCGTGGCGCTGTGCTCGGTAGGGCCGATACTTTCCGTGCTCATACTCGGCTTTTTCTATGCCGACAGCAGCGGCGTGGTTGAACTGAGCGCCGCAAGCTATGCCGACACCGTGGCGATAGGCCGCTCGTTTTTGACCGCCATCCCCGTTTATATGAAAGAAATGGCCGTGGCGATGCTGCCGATAGTCGCGATTTTTCTCCTGTTCCAGCTTTGCCTGCTGCATATCACGAAGCGCAGTCTTGAAAAAATACTCATCGGCCTTGTCTACACCTATGTGGGGCTGGTGCTCTTTCTCACGGGGGTCAACATCGGCTTTTCGTCCTTGGGCGCGGAGCTTGGCGCGGCGCTTGCACAGGGGTGGATGCGCGTTTTGCTCGTCCCGCTTGCGATGCTTTTGGGCTGGTTTATTATTTCGGCCGAGCCTGCCGTGGGCGTGCTTGAAAAGCAGATTGAAGAAGTCAGTGCGGGCGCAATACCCGGCAAGGCGATTAAATTCAGCCTCTCGGTTGCAATTGCGCTTGCAATGGGGCTTTCCATGCTGCGCGTGCTGACGGGGATAAGCCTGCTGTGGTTTCTCGTGCCGGGGTACGTTATCGCGCTGGGGCTGTCGTTTTTCGTGCCGGATATCTATACGGCCATCGCGTTTGACTCCGGCGGTGTGGCCTCCGGCCCCATGACGGCGACTTTTATGCTGCAATTCATGATGGGTACGAGCGTGGCGCTCGGCGGTGATGTGCTCAGCGATGCATTCGGCGTGGTGGCGCTGGTTGCGATGCTGCCGCTGCTGTCGATTCAAACGGTCGGCTTTATATACGAGCATAAGAAAACTGCCGCCGTTGAAAGCGAGAGCTTCGGCGACACGGATATCATCGAGCTTTGGGAGGTGTACGGCGCATGAATTACGTAATATCAATAGTAAACCCCGAAGCGCTTGACGCGCTTACGGACATTTGCGCCCGCCTTGAGCTGCCCGTTACCGTGACGATGTACGCGCGCGGCACGGCCGTGCAAAGTATGCTGGAGCTGTTGGGCATAGAATCAAGCGAAAAGCGCATTGTGGTGGCGGTTGCCACACAGGAAAAGACGAAAAAGCTCATCGCCGAGCAGCGCAGACTGCTTCATCTCGGCGTTCCGGGGCACGGAATGGTTATCGCCGTGCCGATAAAAAGTGTTGGAGGTGGCAAAGTTTTGGCCTATTTAAGCGGAGACGAAAAGAACATAAAGCGCACCATGCCGGAGCTTGGCTCATATGAGCTGATTGTGGCAATTGCAAATTCCGGTTATACCGATATGGTTATGAACGCCGCGCGCGGCGCGGGTGCTCGCGGCGGCACGGTGCTGCACGGCAAGGGGACAGGCTCAAAGGACGCGCCGAAATTCCACACAATTTCGATTGCCGATGAAAAGGAGCTTGTGCTCATCGTTGCCCATGCGCGCGAAAAGGCGGAGATCATGCGCGCGATAATCGAAAAGGCGGGCGGGAACACCCCCGCCGGGGCTATCGCCTTTTCCCTGCCGACTACCGAGGTCGTCGGGTTCGGCCTCTTTGACGGGGAAGAGTAAGCTTATATTGCAAAAAAACTGTAGGAGTGCGAGCTCCTACAGTTTTTTGTTTATTGTGCGATTTATTTTTCTTTCTTCTTGGCAAGCTTTTCAACGGCAGTGTCAATAAGCTTTCTCACGTTGAAGCCGAAAACTCCGCCGGCGACAAAGCCGAGGCAGAAAAACGTGTGGTGGCAGCGGCGGCGCATTTTCTTGATGGGGTGTTTCTTTTTGCTCTTTTTCACGGGGTATGCTCCTTTCGCGTAAACTCTCTCAAAAATTATACTCCGCAAGACTGAAAAAAGCAATGAAAGAGTTTGTGTAAAAATAGTAGAGAATCGGCGGTTTATACTAAGAAAAAGGCGGGTATAATCACCCGTGAAGTAAATTACCCCGATGTAAGGGAGTGAACCGCGATTAAAAAACTCAGTATACGTACTCTTATTGCCGCCGGTGCCTTGTGCGCCGCGATGAGCGCCACGGCGGCCAACTCGCTCGCTCTCGCGCAGGAGCAAGCAAAGCCCACCCCCACGCCGACAGCCGCACCCACCGCCGCCGCAAGATCCGCCGGAACGGGAGCAGACACGCGGCATATCAGCGCAAAGGAAAAGCATGAATCCGCCGTGTTGAGCATTCTCGGCTCTGACCAAACCCCGCTTGAAAGTGAGGAAACCAACGGCGTTATAAACATTCTCCTCATCGGCACGGACGAGCTTTTGCCCGATTCCGATGACATGGGCAGGGGCGATGTAACCATGCTCTGCTCACTTGACCGCACGAGCGGGAGCGTGAAGCTTGTCAGCTTTGAGCGCAGTACGGCCGTGCCTTGGCAGGGGCACGGCGATGTAATGCTCACAAATTCCTTTACCTACGGCGGGGCGGAGCTGACCACCGACAGCGTAAGAAACTGCTTCCGCGTGGATATTGCGGGCTATATTCACTTTGATTTTCTCAGCTTTTGCGAGGTTATAGACGCGCTCGGCGGCGTGGATATAGACCTAACGGCAGAGGAAGCGCAGGCGCTCACCGAGGACAGCTATTCCGAGGTGTGGTTTTCCGAGGGAATGAACCACCTTGACGGCGAGGGTGCATTGCGCTATTGCCGCCTCAGGCGTATTGATGACAATTGGCAGCGCGTGGAGCGTCAGCGCAAAACCGTGCAAGCCGCGCTCTCTGCGGCGCGCTCATTAAAGCTCAGCCAAATTGACGAGCTTGCAGGGGCGGTAATCCCGCTTGTGGATACGGATTTATCTATGCGCACGCTTGCGTCTATCCTCTTTGCCGCGCCCAAGTTTATCGGCGCGCACGCCGAGCAGCTCACCGTGCCGGACAGGAACAATATATGGGTGCATGACGGGTATGACGAGGACGTGACGGGCTGTGATTATAAGTACGAAAGCGAGCGATTGCACGAATTTTTGTACGGAACGGGAGACTAATGCGCCGAACGCATCATTTTACAAAGCCGTTTCGTTCTAGATACAGGCGGTTTTCGTATGCCGAGGCGTTGCTCTTCATGCTTGCGCGGTAGTAGTATTCATATGCTTTTTCATAGCTTTGCTCCACGCCCAAGCCCTGCTCATAGCACCAGCCGAGGTTGTTCATGGCGGAGCTGTCACCGAACTCGGCGGCCTTTTCGTACAGCTCCACGGCGCGACTGTAGTCGATATCGACATTTATCCCGCGCTCGTAGCAGTAGCCGAGATTTGTTATAGCCTCCGGTATGCCGTAATCTGCCGCCTCTTGAAAGTATTCAAACGCCTTGGCATAGTCCTTTTCAACGCCGATTCCGACAAGGTAGCTGTACCCCGTGTTGCAGATATCGACATAGTGGTTATATTCGCTGTCGGCCTCGTTGTCATCCGTTGTGCCAGATGCACTGTCGGTTGATACGGCGGTTGCACCCGAGGCGCGATCGCCCGCGTAGGTGAGCTTTACGCTTGCCTCTCCGCACGCGGAGAAGAGAAACGAAAGCAGTATTATACCGGCGGCAACAGCCGCGAGAACAGAGCGCTTCATAACCGTTCATCTCCTTTGTCAAAATAATACTATGTTCGACGGAATTTTTCAAGTGTGAGTGCGAGGCTTGCATTTTTCCCCGAATCCTGTATAATTGTTTTATTATAAAAACGGCGTGAGCTGAATTTGACAAGGGGAATTAATATGAGAAATTTCATTGCAAAGCGTTTTCAGGCGGCTTCCGGCCCGGTGCTCTCGCTGGATACCGAGGCTCTGAGCAAGTATAATGACGTTATAGACCTCAGCATCGGCGACACGGATTTTACCACCGATGAAGCGATAATAGACGCGGCCTTTCGCGATGCCAAGCGCGGCTACACCCATTACGGCGACCCCAAGGGCGATAAGGAGCTTATCTCGGCGGTGTGTGCGGCGTGGGAAGAGGACTACGGACAGAAAATAGGCGCGGAGCGTGTGCTGATAACTGCGTCAAGCTGTCTCGGCATGGCGCTTGTGATGATGGCGGTGCTGGACGCGCAGGACGAGGTTGTTGTGTTCTCGCCGTACTTTTCGCCGTATTGCAGTCAGATAGAGCTGGCGGGCGGCGTGTGCGTGGAAGTGCCAACCTACGCGAAGGAGAACTTTGCAATCAGCCCCGAGCGTCTGCGCGCGGCGATAACGCCCAAGACTAAGGCGATTATCTTCAATAACCCCACGAACCCCACCGGCATGGGCTACGGCAGGGATACGCTTGAGCTTTTGGCGGATGTGGCCAAGGAGCACGATTTGCTCATCCTCGCCGATGAGATTTATACCACTTATCTTTTTGACGGCGATTATATCCCCATGCGCACGCTTCCCGGCATGGCCGAGCGCACGGTTACGCTCAACAGCTTCTCCAAGAACTTCATGATGACGGGATGGCGTGTCGGCGCTGTGATAGCAGAGCCGGAGATACTGCGCGTTGTCTCGCGCATAAACGGCGCGATGATTTATACCACCCCCGCCGTTTCCCAGCGTGCCGCGCTTGAGGCGCTGCGTCAGCGTGAGCGGATAAAGGCCACCTATGTTGCGGCGTACAGGGATAGAATCATGTACTCTGCCGACCGCCTTTCCAATATACCGTATCTAAGCCTTGTCCGCCCCAAGGGGACATTCTATCTCTTCCCCGGTGTGGAGAAAACCGGCCTCACCGCGCCGGAGTTTTGCGCCCGCCTTTTGGACGAGGCGCACGTGCTCGTCACGCCCGGCGATGCCTTCGGCAGCACGGGCAAGGGGCATATCCGCATCGCCTGCACCGTGGATATCGACAAGTTAAAGATAGCCTACGACCGCATGGAAAAGCTGAAGTTTTAAGGTGCTGGAAGGAAAGTTGGGATGGATCTTCGGCAGATAGAAAACTTCATCGAGATATGCAACCAGCTCAGCATTACCCGTGCGGCGCAAAATATGTACATTTCCCAGCAGGGAATGAGCAAAAGTATGCGTTCCTTGGAGCATGAGCTTGGGGTGCAGCTATTTACGCGCACAGCCTCCGGCATAACGCTAACTGAGTATGGCAGAGAGTTTGAAACGTCCGCGCTGGAGCTGGAGAGCGTGTACCGCCGCGCCTTGGAGCGCATTGCAAGTATAAAAAACCGAAGCAAAAACGACATTACCATAGGTATACCCCACGGCCTAACGAACGTAATAGGCTTGAATATTCTCCAACGATTTGTAGTCACGCACAGCGAGGCTAATGTTTCTGTCAAAGAATACGATGACAGCGAGCTGGATAAGCTCATAGAGGACGGACTTTTGGATATCGGCTTTTGCATAGAACCTATATCACACGCAAAACTGGATGTTCACAAGGTTCACTACGGGCGCGTTTATTATATGCTGCCCGAGGGAAGTCCCTACATACATGACGGCAAAGTGGATTTAAGAGAGCTAAAAAACGAAAGCTTTGTCGGCTTCGGCGGACGCGGCAAAGGCCATCGTCAGCTTTTGGAGCATTGCCACCGTGCCGGGTTTGACCCAAAAACAAATTATGAAACGCAGGATTTCGGCTTCATTACGGAGCTGTGCCGACAGGGCGCGGGCGTAGGCTTCTACGCCGGTGAAATAACCGATTCTTTCCCGGGCATTACGCTTGCGGAAGATATGTTTTCCCTGTGGAGCTACAATGTATGTATCTGCACGAAAAAGGGCAATGTGCTTTCTAAACTTGAAAAAGAGTTTTTGACACTCTTTGATGATTGGAGCAGCCCTAAATAAGCCGCGACAACGCGGAACAGCATCAATGACAATAAAATAACAAACTCAATCCCCCGAAAACGTGCATTTTACGTTTTTCGGGGTCTTTTTTTGAAAACTTGCCACAACCAACGGTTGTTAAGCGCGAAAAATGCCGATGTTGTTCAAAGTTTAACAATCATGCTAAAATAAAACCACTGAGGTATGAAAGAGTGACCGATGATTAAACGCAAAGGAGAAAGATTATGTACGAATGCAAGTATCCCAATCTATTTAAGCCCTTGAAGCTGGGCAACACCATTTTAAGAAACAGGATCTTTGCCGCGCCTACGGGCTACTGTGACCTGACGAATCAGAAGATCGCAACCGAGCCTATGATGGCCTACTATGAAGCTAAGGCGCGCGGCGGAGCAGCGGTTGTTCACGTGGGCGAGGCGTATGTTGACTCCGAGCACGGCGTGGATATCCCCAAGTATATCGCCCTTGACACGGACGAATGTGTTTCCCACCTCGGCACGGTTGCCGACGCTATAGCTAAGCATGGGGCTGTGCCCTCTATAGAGCTTATGCACGCCGGTATGTTCTCCAGCCAGTCCTTTGTAGAGGGGCATGAGATATGGGCACCCTCCGAAACGCCCGTTGCCGGCACAAAGGCGGGCGAGCGCCTGCAAGGTGCGGTTATCCCCGAAATGCCCGAAGAGGTAATTTACGAGATTATTGAAAAGTATGCGGCAGCGGCTTTGCGCGTGCAAAAGGCCGGGTTTAAGATGGTTCTTCTGCACGGCGGTCACGGTTGGCTGCTCAACCAGTTTATGTCCCCGCTTGTCAACCACCGCACGGATAAATGGGGCGGCAGCGTTGAAAACCGTATGCGCTTCCCAATTGCCGTTTGCGACAGGATAAAAGAGGTTTGCGGCAAGAACTTCCTTATAGATTTCAGAATGTCCGCAGACGAAGTAAACTCTGTCGGGTATACGATTAAAGATGGCGTGGAAATGGCAAAGCAGATTGACGGGCATTGCGATATTATACACTGCTCCTGCGGCAACCATGAGGTTATAGAATCCTTCGTGGTTATGCACCCGTCCATGTTCCTGCCCGACGGCGTGAATATGAGATTTGCAGCCGAAATCAAAAAGCACGTAAAAACTCCCGTTGCAACCGTCGGCGCGTTCAGCGATCCCGCGATGATGGATAAGGTGCTTGCAGACGGCACTGTGGACGTTATCGAAATTGCGCGCGGCCTCATTGCAGACCCGGATCTGCCTAACAAGGCGAGAGCGGGTAAAGACTGTGAAATCAATCAGTGCCTGCGTTGCTATACCTGTTTCAGCCAGCTGATTACTACCGGCCAGTATGGTTGCGCTATCAATCCCATAATCGGTCGCGAGCTTGAGAATAAATATGACACACCGCCCGTACATAAGAGAAAGGTTGTTGTTATCGGCGGCGGCATAGGCGGCATGGAAGCGGCGCTCGATTGCGCAAAGCGCGGCCACACCGTCA
>CAYRPD010000074.1:0-8084 GCA_964426095.1 uncultured Oscillospiraceae bacterium
CGAAAAAATCACCGCTATGATCGAAGAGATCAAGGGTCTTTCTGTTCTTGAGCTTGCTGAGCTCGTACACGCACTTGAGGATACCTTCGGCGTTTCCGCCGCTGCTGTTGCGGCTCCCGCCGCCGGTGGCGCTGCTGCTGCCGCAGTTGAAGAGAAGACCGAGTTCGACGTCGTTATGACCGACTTCGGCGCTGAGAAGATCAAGGTTATCAAGGAAGTCCGCAACATCACCGGTCTCGGCCTTGCCGAGGCAAAGGCTCTTGTCGAAGGCGTTCCCGCCAAGATCAAGGAAGCCGTTTCCAAGGAAGATGCAGAAGGCTTCAAGGCTCAGCTCGAAGCTGTCGGCGCAAAGGTCGAGCTCAAGTAAGCTTTACTTACGCTGTAAATTGCACATTGACACCGTTCTTTCGTTTGAAAGAACGGTGTTTTTTGTTCTCCTCTCCCCCGCTCTTTAACGCAAAAACGGGAGCGCCGAAAATCGGCGCTCCCGCGTGGTTATATATTATAATAGTAGGCGCTTGATTATTTCTCCACGATTTCCTTAGTGTCTCTTGCGATAACAAGCTCTTCATTCGTGGGGATGACGAACACTTTCACCTTGCTGTCGGGCGTGGAGATCATAATGTCCTCGCCGCGCTTGGAGTTGGCCGCATCGTCAATGGAAATGCCGAGGTAGCCGAAGTATTCGCAGATGGCGGCACGAGTTTCCTTGCTGTTCTCGCCCACGCCGGCGGTGAACACGATAGCGTCAACGCCGTTCATCGCGGCAACGTAGCTGCCAGCAACCTTGGCAACCCAGTAAGCAAACATATCAAGGGCGAGCTGTGCGCGGTCATTGCCGCCGGCGGCGGCATTGTCAAGATCACGGAAGTCACTGGACACGCCGGAGATACCCTGCACGCCGGATTTCTTATTGAGGATATTGAGCATTTCGTCAATGCCGTAGCCGTACTTGTTCATAAGGTACTGCATAGCACCGGGGTCAAGGTCGCCGCAGCGAGTACCCATAGGCAGACCGACGAGCGGCGTAAAGCCCATGGAAGTGTCAACGCACTTGCCGCCGTCAACGGCGCAGATGGAAGAGCCGTTACCCATATGGCAGGAGACAATCTTCAAATCCTCAATGCTCTTGCCCATAAGCTCGGCGCAGCGGGCGGAAACATAGCGGTGGGACGTGCCGTGGAAGCCGTAACGGCGAACGCCGTCCTTTTCATAGTATTCATAGGGCAGAGCGTACATATACGCTTTGCCGGGCATGGTCTGGTGGAAAGCAGTGTCGAACACGGCAACCATGGGGACATCATCGCCCATAACGGCCTTGCAGGCGTTGATGCCGGTGATGTTGGCGGGGTTATGGAGCGGGGCAAAGGGAGTGCATTCATCAATGGCGGCCATGACAGCATCGTCTATCTTCACGCTGCTTGCAAACTTCTCTCCGCCGTGAACAACACGGTGGCCGACAGCGTCAATCTCTTTCATGCTCTTAACAACACCGTACTCGGCGCTGGTAAGCTTGTCGATAACGGCGGCAATTGCCTCGGAGTGCGTGGGCATGGGCAAATCCTCATTGAATACGGGCTTATCGCCGACGAGCGGAGTGTGCTTCAAATGGCCGTCAATGCCGATGCGCTCGCAAAGGCCCTTAGCCATGACCTGTTCGGTCTCCATGTCAATAAGCTGATACTTCAAAGAAGAGCTTCCCGCGTTGATAACAAGAATTTTCATTATATTCTATCCTTTCTTCTATTGTAAATTGTGCGAAAATTAAGTAGAATATCTTCATACCTATTTTAATACATTCCAGCAAAAACGCAAGTGTTTTTTACGGAGGATTTTATGAAAACGGTCGGGATAGTCGCGGAATACAATCCGTTCCATTTAGGGCACGAATATCACATCAAAAAAACGCGGGAGATAATGGGCGAAGAGTGCATTATCGTATGCGCAATGTCGGGCGATTTCGTTCAGCGCGGCGAGAGCGCGATGTACTCGAAATTTGCCCGCGCCGAGGCCGCCGCGCGCTCGGGCGCAGATGTGGTGATTGAGCTTTGCGCGCCGTGGGCGCTCTCTTCCGCCGAGGGCTTTGCGCGCGGAAGCGTTGCGCTTTTAAATGATGCCGGGTGCGAGTACATAAGCTTCGGCAGCGAATCGGGCGATATCGAGCCGCTCAGTAGGCTTGCAAACATACTCGCCGACACGCAGATAAACGAGGAGACGAAAAAAGTGCTCTCGGAAAACGGAGCTATCTCCTACGCCAAGGCGCGGCAGCGCGCGGTCTCGCGCGAGGCGGGCGATATCGCCGCGCTTTTGGAAAAGCCGAACAACATCCTCGCCGTGGAATACCTGAAAGCAATTAAAATGCTCGCGCTCGACATAAAGCCGATAACCGTGATGCGCGAGGGCGCAGGGCATGACAGTGTATCCGCTCCCCTCTCCGCTTTTCCCTCGGCAATGGAGCTTCGGCGCAAAAGAGAAAAGGGCGAGGACATCGCCGCCTTTGTGACGAGTGAGGCCGAGGCGGTCTACGCCGCCGAGCGCGCGGCGGGGCGGGAGCTTAATAACCCGGATGCACCGGAGATTGCCATACTCTCGCGGCTTCGTATGCTGAAAAAAGAGGACTATCTAGCTCTGCCGGATGCACAGGGCGGCGCGGGCGAGCGGCTGTATGCCGCCGTGCAGAGAGAAGCGAGCCTGCAGGGCGTTCTCGCCGCGGCGAAAACCAAGCGCTATGCTCTCTCCCGCTTGCGGAGAATGAGCATTTGCGCCGCGCTCGGCATTACGGCGGATATGGCCGAGGGTACGCCGCCGTATATCCGCGTGCTCGCCGCGTCGGAGCGCGGCTGCGCGCTTCTTCGCACGCTCAACGACCGCGAAAACGCTCTCCCCGTCATCACAAAGCCCGCCGCCGTGTCCGCGCTGGGAGAGAGAGCAAAGCGCGTGTTCGCCGTGGGCGTATCGGCGCATGACCTCTACACCCTCGGTTTTTCGGCAAAAGAGGAAAGAAAAGCGGGCGAGGACTGGCGAACCAGCCCTAAAATTGTGAAATTTTCATAAAATCTTTTTTAATTTTTTTATTAATTTAGTGAGAAGAATTTATTGCAATTTAGCGTGGTATAGTGCATAATACAAATATCGTACTTAAAATACACGTGTCCGCAGGAAGCGGACATCGCTCGGTGCGATACATTATATTACGGAGGGAAACAAAATGAAGAAAATCATTGCGATAGCACTGTGCTTGGTTATGGTGTTTGCGCTTTGCGCCTGCGGCGGCAGCTCCGAGTCTGCTTCTTCCGCTTCGGGTGAAAAGGTTATCAAAATAGGCATTTTCGAGCCTCAATCCGGCCAGAACGCCGCCGGCGGCAAGAAAGAGATCCTCGGCATTGAATATGCCCACGAGCTCTTCCCCACGGTTGACATCAACGGCGAGACCTACAACATCGAGCTTGTTTACGCTGACAACGCTTCCGATGCCGCCAAGGCACCGACTGCCGCTCAGCTTCTTATAAGCAAGGATGTTTCCATCGTCCTCGGCACTTACGGCTCCGGCTGCGCAATTGCGGCAGGCGACCTCTTTGCAGAAGCGAAGATTCCCGCAATCGGCACTTCCTGCACCAACCCCCAGGTTACGCTCGGCAACGACTACTACTTCCGCATAGCCTACATTGACCCGTTCCAGGGTGCTGTTATGGCAAGCTACGCTCTCAAGCAGGGCTGCAAGAACTGCGTTGTTATAGTAGAAGCCGGTGACGACTACTCCGCCGGTTTCGGCAACTACTTCTCCGAGGCCATGCTCGCCGCCGGTGCTAAGTGCAGCACCGTCACTTTCCAGACGGGCGAGACTGACTTCTCCACCATTATGGCTAACATCAAGTCCGAGGGCTATGACGGCATATTCGCCCCCGTATCCATCGAGACTGCTCCTCTGATAATCAATCAGGCGCGTGACAACGGCGTTGACTGCCAGATCATGGCCGGCGACACTTGGGACGATATCTCCATCGCCGAGCGTGCGGGCGACAACGCAAACGGTGTGTTCTTCTCCGCTTTCTTCGATGCTTCCGATACGAACAACGAAGCCGGTGTTGAGTTCAACAAGGGCATCCTTGAGTGGATCGCCGCCGATGCAACCCGCCTTGAGAATAACGGCGGCACGGCAGACGCTATCTCCTCCGTCACTCCCTGCGGCTACGATGCTTACCTTGCGGCCTACAATGCAATCCTTGCCGCACAGAGCACCGACAGCGAGGCTATCCGCGAAGCTCTTGTGTCCCTTGAGGTTGAGGGGCTTGTAACGGGCGATTTGAAGTTTGACGAAAACGGCGACGCTATCAAGAACTACGTTGCAATCAAGACCTTCCAGGACGGCGAAATCGTATTCTCCGATTCTTACACCGGCGAATAATCCCGCTTCATTCTATTAGATATTAAAGCTACGGACGCTTCTTCCCCGGCGTTTACCCGCCGGGGAACGTTCCGTTTTTATCCGCACATTTCATGTGCAGCTTAGTTAGGAGGCACGTAATATGCACACTGCCACATATTACATTGACTTGCTGCTTTCCGGCATAACCGTCGGAAGCCTGTACGCGCTTATCGCCATCGGCTATACCATGGTCTACGGCATACTGCGTCTTATAAACTTTGCCCACGGCGACATCTTTATGATGGCGGGCTTTTTCATGGTATACATGAGCGCGACAATGCCCATGGCAGTCGCGATTCCGCTGGTGCTTTTAATGACGGTGCTTTTGGGCTTTCTCATTGAACGCACGGCGTATATGCCCTTGCGCTCAGCGCCGCGTATGTCGGTTATGATATCGGCCATCGGCGTGAGCTATCTTTTGCAAAACCTCGCAACCTACATCACGGGCGGCCTTGCCCGCGCCTATCCGGAGATTAGCTTCCTCAAGGGCGCATTCATGATAGGCGAGCTTAAAATAAAGGTCATCACCGTTGTGACCCCCGTGCTCACCATCCTTTTGGTGGCGCTTTTGGTGCTGTTTATTAACCACACCAAAACCGGCATGGCAATGCGCGCCGTTTCCAAGGATTATGACACTGCCCGCCTCATGGGTATACGCGTAAACCGCATTATCTCCGTCACGTTCATTATAGGCTCGTTCCTCGCGGGCGTAGGCTCTATTCTTTACTTTACAAACTACGGCCAAGTCAGCCCCACCATCGGCGCTATGCCCGGACTTAAAGCGTTCGTGGCGGCGGTGTTCGGCGGGATCGGGTCTATCCCCGGCGCTGTACTGGGCGCATACATAATAGGCATATGCGAATCGCTCATCAAGGCTAACGACTCCATTGCCATTTTCAGCAATGCCTTTACCTTTGCGCTTTTGATTTTGGTGCTTCTTTTCAAGCCCAACGGTATGTTCGGCGAAAAGCTTACGGAGAAGGTGTGATACGATGAAAAACAAGAAAAGAGACATTATTCTGTCCGTTTGCTTCGCGGTTGTTATCTTAGCCGTGCTTATTTATGTAGATAAGTATCAGCATTACTCCATGCTCGCTTCCGTCATTCAAAAGGCGGCGATATATTCGCTTCTCGCCGTTTCCCTTAACCTATTGACGGGCTTTACCGGGCTTTTCTCCCTCGGCCAAGCCGGGTTTATGATGCTGGGCGCTTACACCTACGCTATCTTGACTATTCCCCTTGAGCAGCACGCAAGTGTTTACCAGTACTTTAACGGCGGCATTGTGAATGTGTGCCTCCCCGCTTTCGTGGGCGTTATTCTCGCGGGGCTTGTGGCGGTTATATTCGCGTGGCTTGTCGGCAAGCCGTGCCTGAAGCTTAAAAGCGACTATCTTGCAATCGCCACGCTCGGCTTTGCGGAGATTCTGCGCGCGCTTATCCAGTGGGATGTGCTGGGGCCTGTAACCAACGCTTCAAACATACTCAAAAAGTTCCCGAAGTTCGACAGCATTCTCACCCCGGTCATCATCGCGGCATTTTGCATTTTCCTCATCGTGCTTTTGATTAACTCCTCTTACGGGCGCGCTTTCAAGGCCATCCGCGAGGACGAAATAGCCGCAGAGGCCATGGGCATAAACCTTGCCAAAACCAAGATGCAGGCTTTTCTCACAAGCGCATTCTTCGCCGGTATCGGCGGGGCGCTGCTTGCGATGTTCCAGGCGAGCGTACAGGCGCGCTCCTTTACCTCGGCCATGACCTATGAGATACTGCTGATAGTTGTAATCGGCGGTATAGGCTCGGTTACGGGGTCGGTGATAGGAAGCTTTTTGTATATCGCGTGCTCGGAGTGGTGGCTGCGCTTTTTGGATGATTCGCAAACCTACCTCGGCGTAGATATCCCGTTTATGCGCGGTGGCTTCCGCATGGTGGTGTTCTCGGTTGTTATAATGCTTATCGTGCTTTTCTACCGCCAGGGCATTATGGGTACACGCGAATTTTCATGGCAGGGCATAATCAACTTCTTTAAGAAGCTTTTCAAGAAATCCGAGAGAAAGGCGGCACAGAGCAATGGCTGAAAACGTTCTTCACATTGAAAACATAACCATGCAGTTCGGCGGTGTCGTCGCGGTGAATAACCTCAATCTCGACATTGAAAAGGGGCAGATTGTTGCCCTTATCGGGCCGAACGGCGCGGGCAAAACCACGGCCTTTAACTGCGTCACGGGCGTATATGAGCCGACAAACGGCAAAATCGACTTCTACGGCGAAACGATAGTCGAAAACCACCCGCAGGGCAAGATGAAAAAGCTCTACGCGGGCGAAAACCTCGGGATGTACGACAAGGTTGTGTCGCACACGCCGGATGTGATTACCGCCAAGGGCATTGCGCGCACGTTCCAGAACATCCGCCTTTTCTCCAAGCTTTCCGTATTTGAAAACGTGCTTATTGCAAAGCATATGCACGCAAAGCAGAATTTCTTTTCCGCCGCGTTGCATCTCAACGGCGCGGAAGAGAAGCGTATGCGCGAAGAGGCTATGGCGCTTTTGACCGAGCAGGGCTTGGATAAGTATAAAGACGATGTGGCCGGTTCTCTCCCCTACGGCATTCAGCGCCGCTTGGAGATCGCCCGCGCACTCGCAACCGAGCCGAAGCTCCTTTTGCTCGACGAGCCTGCCGCCGGTATGAACCCGCAAGAGACCTTGGAGCTGGCTTCGTTTATAAGCAAGATTCGCGACGAATACAAGCTTTCGATTTTCCTCGTGGAGCACCACATGGATCTTGTAATGAATATAAGCGATATGATTTACGTTCTCGACTTCGGCAAGCTCATCGCAAAGGGCGTTCCCGCCGAAATTCAGAACAACGAGCGCGTTATAGACGCGTATTTGGGGGTGAGCGAGGATGAGTGATGTTATTCTCAGCGTAAAGGATCTCAAGGTCAACTACGGCGGCATTGAAGCCGTAAAAGGCATTAGCTTCGATGTACCCGAGGGGAAAATCGTCACGCTCATCGGCGCAAACGGCGCGGGTAAATCCACCACGCTTAAGGCTATCGCGGGGCTTGTAAAGCCGAGCAGCGGCGCTATCGCGCTTCGCGGCAACAACCTTGTGGGTAAAGACCCGTCCTACATCGTTTCTCAGGGCATTACGCTTGTCCCCGAGGGGCGGCGCGTTTTCTCGAACATGACCGTGCTTGAGAACATCAAAATCGGCGCATATTTGAGAAATGACGATTTGAGCGAGGATATCAACTGGGTGTTCTCCCTCTTCCCGCGCTTGAAAGAGCGCTCTTGGCAGCTTGCCGGTACGCTCTCCGGCGGCGAGCAGCAAATGCTGGCCGTGGCGCGCGCACTGATGAGCCGTCCGAAGATAATCATGATGGACGAGCCGAGCTTGGGGCTTGCCCCGCTGGTTGTCAAGGGTATCTTCGATATCATCAAGGAGATAAACAAAAAGGGCGTTACGGTTTTGCTCATTGAGCAAAACGCCAATATGGCTCTTAAAACGGCGGACTTTGCGTATGTGCTTGAAACGGGCAGCATAACCATGTCCGGCACGGGCGCGGAGCTTTTGGTTAACGAGGATGTAAAAAAAGCCTACCTCGGCAAGTAATAAAAGATGTTACAGGAGCGTTAGTTTATATAACGCTCCTGTTTT
>CAYRPD010000075.1:0-8067 GCA_964426095.1 uncultured Oscillospiraceae bacterium
CTTCGCATTCCGGCAACGGCAAAGCCGTTCCACGGGATGAGCTTTATAAATATCCCCGCCACGCTCCACAAGGCCGCGCACAAAAGCATTTCCAGCGTGGCGGCGGTTTCTTTCGTATTTTTCATATGACCTCTGATATAATTTAAGGGGCGTGATATGCCACGCCCCTTGATACGTAATGTTGAATTATCGGCTCACTCCGAGAAGTCGGAATCAATGAGCTCGGAAAGAGTTGCAATGGCTTCGTCTTCATCAGCGCCGTCAGCAATAATGGTGATGGCAGTGCCTTTGACTATGCCGAGAGAAAGCACACCGAGAAGGCTCTTAGCATTCACACGGCGCTCGTCTTTCTCGACCCATATGCTGCTTTTGAACTCGTTGGCTTTCTGAATAAAGAAAGTCGCGGGTCTGGCGTGAAGACCTACCTGATTGTTGATGACTACTTCTTTGCTTATCATACTCGCCACTCCTTAAAAAACTTCTTTTTGTCTTCTAATATTATTTTCACCACGATTGGTTATGATATAATCTAGCAAATTTTTGCGTTTTCGTCAACAAATTTCGCGCGATTCGTTGTTTTACACATTTGCGGCGCGCCTGAACAGGCGATTTTATTTCAGTTCGACAACAGTTACACCTGTTTCTCCCTCGCCGTAACGCCCCAATCGGAAAGACTTAACAGCTTTGTTCTTCTTTAGCATCTGCTGAATTGCCGCGCGCAAAACGCCCGTGCCTTTGCCGTGGATAATGGTGACGGTTTTGAGCTTTGACATTACGGCGCTGTCGATATACCGCTCCGCAGCGAGCACGCCCTCTGCCGCTTCCATGCCGCGCAGGTCGATTTCCGAGGAGACCACCGTAGTTCTCAGCGCTGTGGCGGCCGCCGCAGATACGGAGACTTTTTTCTTCTTCGTCTCGTTCTCTAAAAGAAGCACTTCATCTTCCTTGGCGGTAACGTTCATTATACCCGCGCGAAGCGTCAGCACTCTATCCGGCGACATAGAAACCACTTCCGCTTTCATGCCCATTGACTTTATCTTTACCGTGTCCCCTACTCTTATTTCGCGCGAGGACTTTTCCTCTTCTTTCGGCAAAGCGGCGGGACGGAGCGTGTTTTCATGCTCATTTAAGCGGCGGCGAAGCTCACTGCGCGCTTGGTTGACGCGCTGTGCATCGTCCTCATCGTTATTGTGCTTTTTCATCTCGTCCAGCTCGGCAAAAACGCTCTCTGCCGTGTCGCGCGCCTCGCTTATAATGCGCTCTGCCTCGCGGCGGGATTTCTGAGCCGCCTTTTCAAGGCGCACTTCAAGCTCCGCTTTCAAAAAGGCAGCTTTTTTCGCACTCTCCTCGGCGGCTTTCAGCTTCGCGGCAACCTCGTCACGCTCTTTTTCAAGCTGTAGGCGCGTCTGCTCCAGCTTTTCGATTGTGGCTTCAAAGTCGGCGCTTTCAATGTTGATGCGCGCTTTGGCATCGCTTATAACCTCGTCCCCAAGCCCCAAGCGCTTGGAGATTGCAAAGGCGTTTGATTTACCGGGTATGCCGACAAGCAAATGATATGTCGGGCGCAGGGTTTCCACGTTAAATTCGCAGGACGCATTTTGCACGCCCGGCTCATTCGTGGCGTACACCTTAAGCTCTGCATAGTGCGTTGTCGCGGCGATTATCGCGCCTTTATGCCGCGCATTTTCTATAATGGCGATCGCCAAAGCCGCGCCCTCGGTGGGATCTGTGCCCGCGCCCAGCTCGTCAAAGAGAAGCAGGGAACGCTCATCGCATTCATCAAGTATGGAAACGATGTTCGTCATGTGCGCGGAAAAGGTGGATAGGCTTTGCTCTATGCTCTGCTCATCGCCGATGTCGGCGAGAATGTGCGAGAAAACGGGCATATTGCTCCCGTCTGTGGCGGGAATATGAAGCCCGCACTGCGTCATGGCGGCAAGCAAGCCGATAGTTTTGAGCGAAACTGTTTTACCGCCGGTATTAGGGCCGGTAATCACAAGAGTATCAAAGTCACTTCCAAGCTCCAAGCTTATGGGGACGGCCTTTTCGCGGTCAAGCAGCGGGTGGCGGGCGCGGCGCAGTATAATTCCGCGCTCCGCGTCCAAGCCCGGCTGTTGACAATCAAGCTTATACGATAGCTTTGCCTTTGCAAAAATGATATCCAAGCGCACGAGCAAATCAAAGTCGGTTTCTATATCGTCCTTATGCTCGGCACAGTCGGCGGAAAGCTCGGCAAGGATACGCTCGATTTCAAGCTTTTCCTTTGCCGCAAGCTCGCGAAGCTCATTGTTGGCCTTTACAGCGGCCATAGGCTCTATAAAAACCGTCATGCCGGACGCGGATATATCATGTACAAGGCCGGGCACCGCGCCCTTATGCTCTGCCTTTACCGGCACTACATAGCGCTCGGAGCGCATTGTGATAATCGGCTCTTGCAATGCCTTGGCATAGCTCGGCGAGGATATAATCTTTTGCAAAGCGTCCCTAGCCCTCGCCGCCGCCGCGCGCATTTGTCGGCGGAGCGTGGCAAGATCGGGAGAAGCGCTGTCGGCTATCTCCTCTTCGCCCACGATAGAGGTATTAATCTTCTCTTCCAAGAATTTATTTGCCCGAAGCGCATAAAAGAGACTGTCTATACACGTTTTGCCTACGCTGTCATCCGCGATATACCCGCGCACAAGGCGCGCGCATTGCAGTACGCGCGCGATATCCATAAGCTCGCGCGTATTGAGCGTGCCGCCCAGCTCCGCGCGCGAAAGCGAGGGGCGAACATCTTTCACCCCGGAAAAGGACGGGTTTTGCCGCACGGTCATCATTGTTTTGGCCGCGCTTGTTTCTTCCTGGCGGCGCTTAACCTCTGCCGGTTCATACGCCGGGGAAAGCTGCGCCGTTTGCTCCTTCGCCGCCTCGCTCACTGCCTCGTGAGACAGCATTTCCAAAACGGCGGGAAGCTCCAGCGTTAGTAATGATTTTTCAGTAAAGCTCATAGTATTTCTCCGCAGTGGCTTTTATAAGCGCACGCTTTTATAATAATCCAAGGTTGAAAACTTGCGTTCCGTTTGCCGCAGCAGATAATTCTCCGCCGCATCGGAAAGCCTTTTTTGCGCGTCTTTTTCTATCGAAAAAGAGAAAATATGCTTAGGATCGGCAGAGGCTATATAGCGCATGGCGCTCAATGAATCCGGGCATAGGGGTGCAGTCGCGCCAAGCTCCGCCGTGCGGCAGGTGCGGCAGCATAATCTGCCGCTTTCCAAGCTCAAAGCGGGGCTTTCCGGCGCTTGCTTGCCGCAAACGGCGCACGCATTAAGCTCCGGCGTATATCCGGCAAGGCACATTAAGCGCAGCTCAAACGCGGCCTTTATATGCTCCTGCGTATATAGCTCACGGCTGAGCGCGTACAGCGAATTTAACCCAAGCTGCATTAAAGGCGGGTCTTGTTGGTCTTCAATTGAAAGCGCGGCCAAGCACTCGGCAAAATAACAGCCGAGCGCGAGCGAAGTTATATCCGTGCGCAGTGCGTCAAACCCCTCTATAACCGTGCCCTCGTTCACCGTCCACTTGCCTTTGTTGAAAAAAAGCGTCAAATCCGAGTAGGTTAAAAGCTGGGTCGCGGCAGAGGTTTTGCTCGTTTTTCTCAGCGCGCCGCGCGCTTTTGCGGTGAGCTTGCCGTGCTTATCCGTTATAAGCTCGATTATCCTGTCGGATTCCTTATAACGCACCTCGCGCACGACAAGCGCTTTCATGGTTTCGTACATATATGTATGCTTCAATCCTCCGGCCGGGGAAGCTCACCCGGCCTATTGTTCAGGGAAGTCTCTCTCTTTCTCGCTTCAGGGTCGTGCATGGATTTGTACAGCAGATAATAAACCGGGTCACCGGTTTCGCTGAAAGCCTGCCAAACAGCGTCTCTCTCCATAAAACCACCTCGGCTTTATTATCTGCACCCTTTCGCGCGTTAGCAATGGTATATATTAGCGCGAATAAACCGCGGCCTTATTCATTCTTAAAGCCGAAATTGCGAAGAAGCGACATCGAATCGCGCCAATTTTCCTTGACCTTAACCCAAGTTTGCAAATTGACCTTTGTGCCCATAAACTCCTCGATATCAACGCGGGCAAGCTCGCCGATACGCTTTAGCATAGCGCCCTTTTTGCCGATGATAATGCCCTTGTGGCTGTCCTTTTCGCAGTAGATTGTCACTTCAAGGTCGATTATGCCGTTGTCGCGCTCGGAAAAGCGCGTGACCTCTACCGCCGTGCCGTGCGGGATTTCTTTATCAAGGCACTGCAAAAGCTTTTCGCGCACAAGCTCGGCGCAAATCTGGCGCTCGGGCTGGTCTGTTATCATATCATCGGGGAAAAGGTGCGGCCCTTCCTCGGCGTACTTTTCCATTTCGTCAAGAAGCTCTTCAAGCCCCTCGCCCGTTTTCGCGGAAATGGGGATAATGGACGCAAAGCCGTTATACGCATTGGAATACAGCGCCATAACCTCTAAAATCCTCGTTTTTTCAACGGAATCTATCTTGTTAATAACAAGCACGGCCGGTGCGCCCGTTTCCTTAATGCGCGCAATGAGCGCTTCTTCCTGCTTGCCCATCTCCGCCACAGGCTCAACAAGCAGCAGCACAAGGTCAACATCGGCAACGCTTTGGCTCACGACATTCACCATGTAATCGCCCAAGCGCGTGCGCGGCTTATGAAAGCCCGGAGTATCCATAAGCACAAGCTGGGTTTCGCCGCGCTCCACAATGGCGGTAATGCGGTTGCGCGTTGTCTGCGGTTTATTGGATACTATTGCGATTTTCTCCCCGACAAGCGCGTTTGTAAGCGTGGATTTACCCACATTGGGTCTGCCGCATATAGTTATCATCGCTGATTTTTCCATGTTTATTTCTCCTTTATTCATCGCCCATAATAGCTTTTTCTCTCGCACGCATTTGCTTTTTCATCTCGCCCTCATCCACATGGTCGTAGCCGAGCAAATGCAAAACGGAATGCACGGTTAAATACATAATTTCGCGGTCATACCCATGGCCGAATTCCTCGCCCTGCGCCTCACAGCGCGGAACGGACAGCATCATATCACCGAGCAATATAGCGCCCGAATCCATATCCTTTTCGCAACCATCCGCGTCAAATTCGCCGGGTACAAGCTCATTCATCGGAAAGCTC
Source organism: uncultured Oscillospiraceae bacterium (assembly GCA_964426095.1). Classification (GTDB taxonomy): domain Bacteria; phylum Bacillota; class Clostridia; order Oscillospirales; family Oscillospiraceae; genus Limivicinus. Next base: position 5,172 of record CAYRPD010000075.1, read on the forward strand.
AACACATCCGTCGGCCTGTCCACGCCGCGAAACTCGCGGTTTACTCGGTGTATGCCCTCATCGTCCGTCAAAACAACGCTCACCGCACACGGGGCAGTTACGCCCTCTGCGTCCAGCGCCATGTTGACCGCTTTTTTTATGAGCGCGGCAGAATTATTATGCCCTAAACCGCTTACCTCGCGCCTGAGATAGATTTCATGCTTCATTTTTGCTTCCTCTTATAGTTCTTTGCGGGCAGCTTCTTCGCGCTCTCCTGCGGGTGGCTTTTGTCGTATACCTCGTATGCCTCGATGATTTTCTGCACCAAGCGGTGACGCACAACGTCAGAACCCGTGAGCGTACAAACAGCGATATCCTCTATCCCGTCCAGCACCTTCATCGCGATTTTTAAGCCGCTCGTTTTGTCCTCAGGCAAGTCTATCTGCGTGATATCGCCCGTTATAACCACCTTTGAGCCGAAGCCTATACGCGTGAGGAACATTTTCATCTGCTCGCGCGAGGTGTTTTGCGCTTCGTCCAAGATGATAAAGCTATCGTCCAAGGTGCGCCCGCGCATATACGCCAGCGGCGCAACCTCAATATTGCCGCGCTCAAGGTATTTTTGATATGTGTCCGCGCCGAGCATATCAAAAAGCGCATCATAAAGCGGGCGCAGATACGGGTCAACCTTGCTTTGCAAATCGCCGGGGAGAAAGCCCAAGCGCTCCCCCGCTTCCACGGCGGGGCGCGTGAGGATAATGCGGTTTACCTCTTCCGCGCGGAAAGCCGCTACGGCCGCCGCCACGGCGAGATAGGTTTTGCCCGTACCGGCAGGGCCTATGCCGAGGGTAATAGTGTTTTGCGAAATCGCGTCACAGTACGCCTTTTGGCCGAGGGTTTTTGGCTTTATGGGCTTGCCCTTGGCCGTGATGCATACAACATCACCGGCAAGCTCGTTTATCTTCGTCTCCTTGCCCTCTTTGACAAGCTTCAGGATATAGCGGACATTCTGTGCGTCTATATTCTCGCCCTTGGCCGCGAGCGTTAAAAGCCCGTTTATCGCCTTTTCGGCAAGCATGACATCTTCCGCCTCGCCGCAGACATGAATCATGTCATCCCGGTCAAGGACTTTTACGCCAAGCTCGGTTTCGATTATACGTAAATTCTGGTCAAACGATCCGAACACGCTTATTACGTGCTCCATTCTGTCAACCTTTATGGTTTGTTCTATCATTTGTGCTTCCTTTCGCGTCAGGTGTATTCAATAAGCTGCGCTATGTTCTCTTCGCACGAGGCGCGAAGCGTCACACAGCATAGGCCGTTATTCTCCGTGCAGGTAAGGGATGAAGAAAGTATCTTTCCTCGGCATTCGCTTTCAAGCGCTTCCATAAGCCGCTTGCCCATTTCATCGGGCGCGCAGATAACGGCGGTTTCCGTTTCATACGGTATAAACTCCTCGGCAATCAGTGTTATCGGCAAGGCAAAAAGCCCCTTAACCCCTATTTTATAATTATGTATGATTTTATCACATTCGTCAACAGTATTTCCACTGCTAAAATATAAATTACATCGGTTTTTTCCGAATTTCAGGGCGTAGCGCGTGAAGCGCAGGCTGCGCACGGTTTTCTTTTCGCCCTCTATGGGGCAAACTGAGGTTATTTCATACCATGTATCGGCGGTAATCTCCCCTTGTGCGCGCACATAACGCGCCTCGCCCGAAAGGCTTTCCATGCCGCCGGAGATAAGCATTTCCCCCGCCGTCACGGATTGCCCTATCCCTACGGCGGGATTCCCGTTTTTCGCGGATATGCTCTTTATTATCCCGGCTCGGCGCGCGACGATGTCCGCCCCATCGCTTTCAAGATAGATTTCAGGCTTTTCAAGCCGCTCGGTTAAGAGCACCACGGCGCGCGAGGAGCTTACATTCACGCTCATCCATGATAGGCTCGGTAGCAACGTGAGCATTTTCGCCCGAACAAGATCCGTACTAAACCCCGGCCAAAATGCACCGCAGTCCACGCCGCATTCGCTCAGCGCGCGCAAAACCTCGCCCTCGGAAACGCTTTCACAGCCGAAAATATCTATATCCCATATAAAAAGCGAAGAGACGGTTAACACCGCGAGCATAACGGCAATGAAGATAAAAAGCCACATATGATTTTTTATCTTCGCACGCAGAGAACTTCCGCCCTCAACGCTGAGCTTTTTCACATCGCACATACATTTTCGCGCGATTCTCTCAATCTCGCCGTAGCTCTCTTCATACGCCCAAAAGCGCAGGGTGTACGCATCCGCGCATTCAAGCGCCCACAGCTCCACGCCCTCTAAGGCACAGGCATTCAACACGCTTTCCGGGAAAGCTCCGCAAACCTCTATCCGACAGCAGCCCTTTATGTTGCGTTTTAACCCTCTCATCAATCCCACTCCAAAGCCTGAATGCGCCCGCCGATAAAAAGTCTCTCGGCGGACATTACAATAAGCTGTAGCCCCACACCGGTCAAGGTGAGCTTGCCGCGCGGCAGACGGATAACAATCCGCTCCTCGCCGTAGGATAAAAGCCCACGGTGGTTTTCAACGGCAACGCGCTTGCCCGATGTTATAATCACTCTCGCCGCCCCGGGAACGGCCTCTTCCGGCAGGTCAAACGCATCCGCCAATGCTTCCGCCGCGTTGCTTATACTCTTCATTGCGCCGCCTCCTCGTTTTGTATAAACCTATGCACTGAGGCATAACTTGATACTAATAACATTCGCGGAGGCAAAAACTATGAAGAAAAAACTTGCCGTAATCCTCGCCGTCAGCGCTTTTTGCGCGTTCGCGCTTTCATCTAAAGCCGTGACGGAAAGCTGTAGACAAGCGCTTACACTCTGCGCTGAGCTTATTATCCCCTCGCTTTTTCCTTTCTTCGTGCTCTCCG
>CAYRPD010000076.1:0-7609 GCA_964426095.1 uncultured Oscillospiraceae bacterium
ATCCTATCACCCCGCAGACTGAAATTCCCGAGTATATGTCCGCTCGTATGCCCGAAATAGGCGGTTGCTTCCTTCAGGCTGAAAGCGAAGTTGCGGCAATAAACATGGTATACGGCGCAGCCTCCACCGGCGCGCGCGTAATCACCTCTTCCTCCAGCCCCGGCGTGAGCCTTAAGCAAGAGGGTATATCCTACTGCGCCGGCTCTCAGCTCCCGTGCGTTATCCTCAACGTTATGCGCGGCGGCCCCGGTCTCGGCAGCATTCAGGCCTCCCAGGGTGACTACTTCCAGGCTGTCAAGGGCGGCGGCAACGGCGACTATCACCTTATCACCTACGCACCGGCCTCCATTCAGGAAGCAATAAACATCCTCGGTTACGCCTACGACAAGGCCGAGAAGTACAGAGTTCCCGTTCTGCTGCTGGCTGACGGTATCATGGCTCAGATGATGGAGCCGGTTGAGATGCCCGAAATGGTGGACTACAAGGTTGACCCGGAGAAGAAGCCCTGGGCGACCACCGGCTGGAAGCCGGGCGATGACCCCGCAAAGCGTGCGGTTATCAACTCCCTTTACATCAACACCGAAGAGCTTGCCGTACACAACGACCACCTGCAGGCTATCTATCGCGAGATAGAGAAGAACGAGGTTGAGTACGAAACCTATCTCACCGAGGATGCAGACATCGTTATCGCCGCATTCGGCACGGTTGCACGTATCGCCAAGTCCGCAATCAACGATCTGCGCGCCGAGGGTATCAAGGTGGGTCTTTTCCGCCCGATCACCGTATGGCCGTTCCCGTATGAAGAGCTGGCCGCTTCCGTCAAGGGCGCAAAGGCAATTCTTGACGTTGAGGTTAACGAGGGTCAGATGATGGAGGACGTTCGTCTTGCCGTCAACGGCACTCTGCCCGTACACTACTTCGGTCACTGCGGCAGCCAGATGCCCACCACCGATGAAATCAAGGCTGAGATCCTCAAAATAAAGGAGGGTATATAAATGTCCGTCGTATTTGAAAAAACCCCGTATTTAACCGATAAGCAGTTCCACTACTGCCCCGGCTGCAACCACGGCATTATCCACCGCCTCGTCGCTGAGTGCTTGGAGGAATCCGGCATGGAAGGCAACATCGTCGGTGTCGCGCCGGTCGGCTGCTCTGTTTTCGCATATGATTACTTCAATGTTGACATGATAGAAGCCGCGCACGGCCGCGCCCCCGCAGTTGCAACGGGCGTTAAGCGCGCAAAGCCCGACTCCTTGGTATTCACCTATCAGGGCGACGGCGACTTGGCCTCTATCGGTACTGCCGAGATAGTCCACGCCGCACACCGCGGCGAGAAGATCTGCACGATCTTCGTCAACAACGCAATCTACGGCATGACCGGCGGCCAAATGGCTCCTACCTCTCTTGTCGGCCAGAAAACCACCACTTCCCCCTACGGCCGTGACGAAGCATGGTGCGGCGCGCCGATAAAGATGAGCGAAATGCTCACGCAGGTTCCCGGCTCTTACTACATAGAGCGCTGCGCCGTCAACAACAACGCAAACATCATCAAGACCAAGAAAGCAATCAAGAAGGCATTCCAGTACCAGATGGAAGGCAAGGGCTTCTGCATGGTAGAAGTTCTCTCCACCTGCCCCACCAACTGGGGTCTCAGCCCGGTTGAAGCTATGAAGTGGCTTGAAGAGAACATGATCCCCTACTATCCTCTGGGCGTGTACAAAGATAAGGGGGCAGAATAATATGACTAAAGAGTTTATATTTGCCGGTTTCGGCGGACAGGGTATGCTGCTTATAGGCAAGTTCATGGCTATGGCTTGTATGCTCGACGGCAAGAACGTATCTTGGCTTCCCTCTTACGGCCCTGAGATGCGCGGCGGCACGGCTAACTGCTCCGTCATAGTAAGCGACGATCCCGTTGCTTCCCCCATTGTCGGCCAGGCCGACGCAGTTGTCGCGATGAACCTGCCCTCGCTCGATAAGTTTGAGCCGATGGTAAAGCCGGGCGGCGTTCTCGTTATCAACAGCTCCATTATCGAGCGCAAGGCCGTGCGTGATGATATCACCGTTGTCTACTGCGACGCGATGAAGCTTGCAGACGAAGTGGGCAACCCCAAGGGCGCAAACGTCGCCATATTGGGCGCACTGCTTGCAAAGATGCCTATAGTGTCCGTTGACAAGATGACGGAAGCTATCCGCATTGAGCTTGGCGAGCGCAAGCTGCGCTTCCTTGAGGGCAACAAGAAGGCTCTTGTTGCAGGTATGGAAGCCGCGAAGTAAAATCTTCCTCTCCTGATATATTCCACAGCACTGTGCGCCGCACTCGCGGCGCACTTTTTATATACTATTATATATAGAAAGCCCTGCTTGCATTTTTCACTGCAAGCAGGGCTTTTGAGAATATCAATTACATGGGGCAGGATTCGCGATAAATTATCGTGGGGCGGATTGAAACATCCTGCGGATAGGTGGTGCGCCCCAGGGCAACGCCCATTGCAAGGCGCACGGCGGTGTGGCACGCATCTTTAAAGCGCAAATCCACCACCGTCATGGGCGGGACGGCGTGAGCAAAGATTTCCCCGTTGCCGGAGCTTGTGGCGATAATCTGCACATCGCGCCCGATGCGAACGCCCGCCGCGCTCAGTGCCGAGGAAAGGCCGAGCGCCGTCATATCATAGGTGCAGGTTATGACCTTTGCAAGGCGCTTTTCGCGCAGGAGCTTCAAGCCCAGCTCATAGCCGCCGTTTATGCTCGTGTCGGCATAGAGGACGCGGTTTTCCATGTTAATGCCGCTGGCGCGGCAGGTATCGACAAAGGCGTTAGCGCGCAAGGTTGTGCCGAAGAGCGAGGAAAAGGAGACAAGCAAAATATCGCTGCCGCCTTTTTTAATGGCGTGCTTTGCCGCGAGGCGGCCGGATTCGAGCTGGTCAAAGCTGACGGACGCATAATCGGGGTGGGTACGGTTTATGAGCACCAAGGGAATCGCCACGGGGGTGTCGGTGATATCGGCAAGGTCAATGCCGCCGGGAGAGATGATAATGGCGGCGGAGTTCGGCGTAGGTGTCCAAAGGTCATATTGCAGATGAAGCTTATCCTGCTCATAAGGGCGGAGAATGATATCCACAAGCGCCTGTTCGCTGTTTAAGGCGCTGTTCAAGCCCTCCATAAAGGTGGGCATGAGCATATTGAGGTCATTCAAGGGGAAATAAACAACAACGCGGTATTTAAGCGTGTCCCTTGTGCGCATTTTGGGGGTGTATTCAAGCTCGTCCGCCGCTTGGCGGATTTTTTGCTGCGTGGCGGGGGAAATGCGCTTTTCGTCCCCCCTGCCGGACAAAACGTAAGAAACCGTGGCTGTTGTCGTGCCGCATAGAGCGGCAATATCTTTGAGTGTTGGCATTTGTTCACTGTCCTGTTTTTAATGATTCGGCTGTTCATTATACACTCCCGCGCGCAAAATATCAATAGCTGCTTAAATTTTCGGAAGTTGTGCTAGCTTAATTTTAGTATTTGTTAAGCTGTTTTTGGGCTGTTCGCCCTAAAAAGGCCCGTCTGTTTTGGTTAAATGGCCGTTTTTAAACTTGCGATATTGACGAAACATACCGCAAAATATATAATCGTAGACGTGAAGAGGCTTGACGATTTAAGGTTTCGTTAAGCACTGTTAAGCAATTTATAAAGGAGGAGCGCAAAAACTATGGGAAACAGAATCAACGTAGTGGAAGTAGGCCCGAGAGACGGTTGGCAAAACCTCAAGCAGATGCTGACTTTCGAGCAGAAGGTTGAGCTTATCGACAAGCTGATCGAAGTCGGTGTGACGGAGATGGAAGTTACCTCTTTCGTCAGCCCCAAGGCCATTCCTCAGATGGCAGACGCGACACAGCTTGCAAAGGCCTGCATCGACAAGCACCCGGAGACTAAGTTCTGGGCACTCACGCCGAACTTCAGAGGCGTGGAAAACGCGGTTAACGCGGGCGTGAAGAACATTTCTTATGTTATTTCCGTCAGCGAGAGCCACAACAAGGCAAACATCAGAAGAACCCACGAAGAATCCATTGAAGAGCTGCAGAAGATTATGGACACTTATCCCGAGGCCAATCTCTGCGTAGCACTTGCAACCGTTTTCGGTTGCCCGTTTGAGGGTATCCCCCCGATCAGCAAGCCCGTTGAGTTTGCAAAGCGCATTTACGACATGGGCATTCGCACCATTTGCCTGGCCGACACTATCGGCATAGCAGACCCCAAGCAGGTTCGCGAGACTATCGCCGCTTGCGTTAAGGAAATGCCCGACTGCGAGTTCCAGATTCACATCCACGACACGCGCGGCATGGGCTTGGCCAACACTCTCGCTGCCATCGAATCCGGCATCACGAGCGTACAGTCCACCTTGGGCGGCTTGGGCGGTTGCCCGTTTGCCCCCGGCGCTTCCGGCAACACCGCAACGGAAGACCTCGTTTATATGCTCAACCGCATGGGCTACGACACCGGCATTGATGTTGACAAGATCATTGAGCTTGCCAAGTATCAGAAGAGCTTTATAGACGGCATCTACAGCGGCCACCACCAGAACATTAACACCAAAACACCCCCCTGCTGCTGATTAAACAACAAAATTAAGAAAAGGGAGTATAAATCATGAGCTTAGACGTAGTATCTCTGATAGTATTTATTGCGGTTATTCTTTTGGCGTTCTTCCGCAAAGTTAACGTGGGCGTTGTCGCCCTGACCGTCGGCGTTCTCGCTGTTAGAATTTTCGGCATGACCGATAAGCAGCTCTACAGCGGCATAAGCGCCTCCATGTTCACCACCCTCGTCGGCATTACGCTTCTGTTCGCCGCTGTTACTCAGACCGGCGCTCTTGACCTGCTGGCGAGAAAGATCATCGGCCTTGCCGGTAACCGTATGTGGGTTATCCCCATACTCGTTTACATTGCCGGTTTCATCGTGGCCGGTGTCGGCCCCGGCGCTATCCCCGCACTTGCTATCATCCCCGCACTCGCTGCCGTTATCGCAGTTGAAGTAGGCTTTGACCCGATCATGCTCGCCCTCATCGGTGAAGCCGGTCTTATGGCCGGTCGTATGACCCCGATCACTCCGGAAGCCGCTATCATTGAAGCCGCTGCCGAGAACGCAAACATCTTCGGCGTTATGCCCGTTGTTCTCGTCTGCCAGACGATCGTTACCGCAATATTCTCTCTCGTTATCTTCTTTGTTTTCAAAGGCCACAAGGTTAAGACCCCCGTCAACCCCATCCAGAAAGAAAGCATCGAGAAGTTCAACACCAAGCAGATTCTTTCCCTCTGCGGCATTCTGCTTATGATGATCCTCCTCATCTTCTGCGATGTCAACATCGGTCTTGCTGCATTCGCAGTTGCCGGCCTCCTGTTCCTGTTCGGTGTTGCCGACAGTGACAAGGCTATCAAGTCTCTCCCCTGGGGCACTATCGTTATGGTTTTGGCCGTCGGCGCTCTGCTTGACGTTGTCAACGAAATGGGCGGTATTGACCTTCTCTCCAACGCAATGTCCTCTATCATGACTTCCGGCACTGCCACTCCCGTTATGGCTATCTCCGCAGGTCTTCTGAGCCTTGTTTCCTCCGCTCTCGGCGTTGTGTACCCGACGATGATGCCCATGTGCGCAGACATCGCGGCACAGGTCGGCGGTGTGAACCCCGTTGCTCTTATGGCGGCAGTCGGCGCTGGCGGCTCTTTGGCCGGTATCTCCCCGCTGTCCACCGGTGGTGCTCTTGCTCTGGCCGGTCTCGCAGTTGCAGTTCCCAACCTCACCAAGGAAGAAGAGAACAAGCGCTTTGTACAGCTCTTCGCGCTGGCCGCTCTCGCTCTCCTCGTTCTGGCTATCTGCTGCTCCACGATTTACAATCCTCTCGCCGCTCTTCTGCACGGCTGATAGGAAATTACGGCTGATACACACATCATAATCTTATAAGGAGAATAACAATGGAAAAAGCATTAAGTAATCTTACTGTTCTTGACCTTACCCGCGTTCTCGCAGGCCCGTACTGCACCATGATGCTGGCCGACTACGGCGCAAACGTCATCAAAATAGAGGTTCCGGGCAAGGGCGACGACACCCGCGCCATGGGTCCGAAGAAGAACGACTACAGTATGTACTACGCATACGTCAACCGCGGCAAGAAGGGCATAACCCTCAACCTCAAGGAAGAGGAAGGCAAGAAAGTGTTCCTCGAAATGGTCAAGAAGGCTGACGTTGTTGTTGAAAACTACCGTCCCGGCGTTATGGACAAGCTCGGTCTCGGCTATGACGTTCTCAAAGAGGTCAACGATCAGATAATCTACGCTGCGGTTTCCGGCTTCGGCTGCTACGGCCCGAAGTACAAGCGCCCCGGCTATGATATAATCGCTCAGGCCACCTCCGGCCTTATGAGCATCACCGGTGAAGCCGGCGGCCAGCCCCTGCGTGTCGGTAACGCAATGGGCGACGTGCTCGGCGGCATGAACCTCACCATCGGTATCATGATGGCAGTCAATGCCCGTAACGTGACCGGCCACGGCCAGCGCGTTGACGTTTCCCTCGTTGACTCCGTCGTATCCGCTCTGGAAGTCGGCTGGCAGCGCTTCTTCGCTTCCGGCAAGCAGCCCGAGCTCATCGGTAACCGCTACGCTTCCGCATTCCCCTATGACGCATTCAAGGCCAGCGACGGACGCTTCGTTATCGGCTGCGGCAATGATAAGCTGTTCACTCTCCTGTGCACCAAGGCTATCAACAAGCCCGAGCTTCTCACCGACCCGCGCTTCGACACCAACATCCACCGCTGCGAGAACCATGCTGAGCTCAAGCCCATCATCGAAGAGTGGAGCAGCCAGCACACCATCGAAGAGTGCGTTGCAATCATCGACGCGGCAGGCGTTCCCGTTGCACCCATCAATATGCTCGCTGACGTTGTCAACGATGAGCACATTGCCGGTGCGCGCGAGATGTTTGTACACCTCAACCACCCCGTTATCGGCGACATGATCGTTCCGGGCAACCCCGTAAAGCTCATGGAAACCAAGTGCGATATAAGCAAGTGCGCTCCCGATCTCGGACAGGATAATAAGGCAGTTTACGGCGAATTGCTTGGATTGACCGAAGCTGACCTTGAGGGCTTGAAGGAACGCAACGTCATCTGACGTTACAGTGTCAGCGCTCCGCTCTCTCCTGATTGAGATATAACCCCTCCCCATCGTCTGAATAATTCCGGATAATCAGACAGTGCCCCATGATGCGAAAGCAGCATGGGGCACATTTTTGCGCGCTCTAAAGGGCGCAGAAAACGCCCCAAGGCAGAGCCTTGGGGCGTTTGATATGTGTATATACTCGAATTACTTGAGCGCTTCGGCAGTTGCCACGGCGACAGCGACAGTCGCGCCGACCATGGGGTTGTTGCCCATGCCGAGGAAGCCCATCATCTCCACGTGCGCGGGCACGGAAGAAGAACCGGCAAACTGCGCGTCGGAGTGCATACGACCCATGGTGTCGGTCATGCCGTAAGAGGCAGGGCCTGCGGCCATGTTGTCGGGGTGGAGGGTACGACCCGTGCCGCCGCCGGAGGCCACGGAGAAGTACTTCTTGCCCTGCTCGATGCACTCCT
>CAYRPD010000077.1:0-7520 GCA_964426095.1 uncultured Oscillospiraceae bacterium
AAAAGCTCGCCAAAAATGTCAAGGTTGCCACTGATAAAGACGGTAAGAACGTAGTCCGCGATATCACCATTAAGGACAGCACCCCCGATAACCTCAAAGAAGCAGACAAGAGATCTGACGAGACTAACAAGTCCGCTGACTATGAGAAACATACAACTCCCGAAGCAAGCACACCTACTGAAGAAAGCTCAGCTCCGACGAGTGAAACAAGCACATCCACAGCTGAGGCTGGTAACTCTTCGACCGGCAATGGAACTTCCGGCGGCGATGGAACTACTGCTTCCAACCCCGAACCCCAACCCGACACTGTCTATGTCCCCGACCAGACCGTTGAAATCACTAAGGACGAAGAAGTAAAGAGCGAAATCGAAGTCAAGAACACTATCATTGCTGACAACGATTGCGTGACAAACGGCCACGCTTGGGGCGATGAGAGCAAATATGAAGATAATTGGTGCGAAATCTTCACCAAGACGTGCACCAAGTGCGGTGCGTCGGAAAGCAGACAGGTGCGTAAACCGCAACTAGAAGAGAGCACGCCGACAGAGTCGAACGAACAGTCGAACGAAACGTCAGAATCGATTACAACAGAATAACCCAATAACAACAAAAAGCCTTCCCCAACGCGGGAAGGCTTTTCTATGTGCAATTTTAATTAACATATTACGCTACACATAATATAATAAACATAAAACAGTTTACATAATCAAAAAATCAACAGGCGCAGTTTTCTACGCCTGTTGAAGCATTATCTTATTTGTCAAGCCAAAGCATATTGCGGTTGATGTCGGCGAGGGTTGCCGCGCCGCACATGGTCATGGTGGATTTCAGCTCGCCCACGATTTTATCCATGTACACCTTGAACCCGTCCGCGCCGCCGCCGTAAATTGCGGGGATAATCGGGCGGCCTATCAGCACTGCGTCCGCGCCGAGAGCCAGCGCGCGAAACACATCCACGCCGGAGCGGATACCGCCGTCAACGATAATCGTCAGCTTGCCCTTGACCGCGTCCACTATCGACGGCAGCACTTCCGCCGTGGACGGAACGCCGCCCTGCACGCGCCCGCCGTGGTTGGAAACGACTATTGCCGCTGCGCCTGCCTCGGCCGCTTTCAAAGCGCCCGCCGGGGTCATAATGCCCTTGATGATAAACGGCATTTTCGCGTAGTCAATAATCTCGCGCATTTCCTCAACGGTTTTGCTGCCCGCGTTGGGGTTCATCTTCTTCAAAAACGGCAGACCCGCGCCGTCCACGTCCATTGCCGCGGCGAAGATACCGGCGGCGTTGGCAACATCCAGCTTTTCAAAAACCGCTTCCTTGTTCCACGGCTTGATTGTCGGCACGCTCATGCCGCCTATCGCGCCGCTGTCGCGCACGGCGGATTTCATGATGTCGGGGTCAACGCCGTCACCCGTGAATGCCATAACGCCGTAGTCGGCGGCGGCTTTCATCAGGATTGCGTTGTATTCCTGATCCTTGTACTTCGCGCCGTAGTGCATATCCAGCGCGCCGAGGGGCGCGGCGAAGATGGGCGCGGTGAACTTGTGGCCGAACAGCTCAAAGCTCACATCGGGGTCGGCAAAGTTGGGGCAGAGCGTGTCCATATTCACGCAAATTTCCTGCCACTTGTCGTAGTTTCTCGCGGCGACATTGCCGGGGAACTTGCAGCCCGGGCCGGGCATGGCGTTTGCGCAGGCGCGCCCGTTGCACACGGGGCACACCTTGCAGTAAGGCCCTACCTGGTCGCGCGCGGCGGCCATTATCTCGTTGTAATTCATGTCGTTTCTCCTTATATCGTATTTTGTATTATACCGATTATATTATGATTATCCGACAAATCCCGCGCTTTGTCAAGTGCTTCACGGCGCATTTACGCCCGTTCCGTCAAACGCAGGGATCATTTCCGCCGTGGCCGAGGCCGTGTCCTGCCAATAGCCGTCCTCAATGCCGCACTTGCGCATATATTTTATAAGCGCGGCGTTTGTCCTGCCGTCAACGCGCTTCGTAAGCTCCGGGTATTTTTCAAGCCCCGGCATGGGGGTATACTGGCTCATGAGAGAGAAAAGCACATCCCCCGGCGCAAATTCGCGCTCGATGAAGTCTATAACGGCCATGCTGTTCTCCTCTTGCCCGGGCAGCACGAGGTGGCGGATAAGTACGCCCGAGGTCAGCATACCGTCAGCACCCAGCGTGTATTTCCCGCGCTGACGGAACATCTCCCGTATTGCCGCCGTGGCTATCTCCGGGTAATCCGCCGCCGCACTGTAGCGGCGCGCCGCATCTGTGTTGAGATACTTCAAATCCGGCATATACACCTGCACAAGCCCCTCTAAGCGCTTGAGCGTCTCTACGCTTTCATACCCGGAGCTGTTCCACACCACGGGTATGCCGAGCGCCGCGCCCTCCAGCGCTTCGATTATCACGCGCGTATAGTGCGTGGGGGTGACAAGGTCAATGTTGTGTGCGCCCTCATCGCGCAAGCGGTACATCATCTCGCGCAGCGCCGTCGCGCTCACGTGCTCGCCGCCCTGCCCGCGGCTAATGTCGCGGTTTTGGCAGTAGACACAGCGGAGATTACACCCCGTGAAGAATATTGTACCCGCGCCGCGCGTTCCGCTTATGCACGGCTCTTCCCCGAAGTGGAGCGCCGCGCGAGCCACGCGCGGCACGGCAGGGGACAGGCACACCCCGCCGGGGTCATTTTCCCCGCGCAAGGCGTTGCATTTTCTCGGACAATCGTTGCAAATGTACTCCATATTCGACCTCTCGCACCGTTTTTGCAAGCTTTCCTTGTCGTAAAATTATAATACGCCCTTTTCGGGGCAAAATGCCCTATGCAAAATGACAAGAAACGCCCGCTTAATATCTCAGATTATAGCGTGAATTTGTCTAATATGCAAGAACTTGATAAATCCGAAAAAAAATACATGATTTTTCGGATTTTTGTGATAAAATGACTTGGAAAGCGAAAAGATATGTGATAAAATCATAACAAAGCAGAGAGGTGAGCGGATGCTGGATATAATTCTCGTAGAGCCGGAGATTCCCCACAATACCGGGGCAATCGCCCGCACCTGCGCCGCCACGGGCGCGCGACTGCACCTTATAAAGCCGCTCGGCTTTGATATATCCGATAAGGCCGTCAAGCGTTGCGGCCTTGATTATTGGCATCTCGTTGATATCTCGGTATACGAGAACTTGGACGAGTATTTTGCCAAGAACGGCGATAAAAACCTCTTCCTCGCCACCACCAAAGCGCCCAAGTCCTACTTCGAGGCGGATTTTTCGCAAGGCGCGGCGCTGATGTTCGGCAAGGAGACGGCGGGCTTGCCCGAATGGCTTCGGGAGAAGTACCGCGAGGAGTGCATACGCATTCCCATGATAAGTGAGGCTCGGAGCTTGAACCTTTCAAACTCCGTTGCTATATTGGCCTATGAGGCGCTGCGCCAGCAAGGCTTTCCGGGGCTGCTCGGTGTCGGCTCAATGGCCGAAATGTAATTTTGTCTATTCATATTTTATAGGAGGCATATAATGAACTACAGCAAGAAGACAGTTTATGATGTTGATGTTAAGGGCAAGAAAGTCCTTCTGCGTTGTGACTTCAACGTTCCTCAGAACAAGGAAACGGGCGAAATCACCAGCGACAAGCGCATTAAGGCCGCCCTGCCCACGATTAAGTATCTCCTTGATAACGGCGCTGCCGTCATCGCTTGCTCCCACCTCGGCAAGCCCAAGGGCGAGTGGAAAGAAAAGCTCACCCTTGCTCCCGTTGCCAAGCGCCTTTCCGAGCTTCTCGGCATGGACGTTATCTTCGCCAAGGACATAATCGGCGAGGACGCAACCGCCAAGGCCGCCGCGCTCTGCCCCGGCCAGCTTATGCTGCTTGAAAATCTCCGCTTTGATATCCGCGAGGAGAAGAACGGCGCTGACTTTGCCAAGGCTCTTGCCGACATGGCCGACGTTTTCGTTTCCGATGCTTTCGGCACGGTTCACCGCGCCCACGCCTCCACCGCCGGTGTTGCGGCCTATCTGCCCGCCTACTCCGGCCTGCTCGTTGACAAAGAGCTTTCTATCATGGGCAAGGCTCTTGACGATCCCAAGCGCCCGTTCGTGGCCGTTTTGGGCGGCGCAAAGGTGTCCGACAAGATAAATGTTATCAACAATCTCCTTGAAAAGGCCGACACTATCATCATCGGCGGCGGCATGGCCTACACCTTCAAAAAGGCACAGGGCTTTGAAGTCGGCAACTCTCTTCTTGAGGCCGATCGCCTTGACTACGCCAAGGACATGATCGAAAAGGCAGCCGCAAAGGGCGTGAAGTTCCTGCTTCCCGTAGATAACTACTGCGCTTCCGAATTTTCCGCCGATGCAGAGCCCGTTCTCGTCGAGGGCGACATCGCTTCTGACCTTATGGGCATGGATATCGGCCCCAAGACCGTTGCTCTCTTCACCGAGGCCGTCTCCGGCGCGGGCACGATAGTTTGGAACGGACCTATGGGCGTTTTCGAGTTTGACAAGTTCGCAAACGGCACCAAGGCAATGGCAAAGGCTCTCGCCGAATCCGGCGCAGTCACCATCGTCGGCGGCGGCGACAGCGCAGCAGCCGTTGAAAAGCTCGGCTTTGCCGATAAGATCACCCACATTTCCACCGGCGGCGGCGCAAGCCTTGAGTTCCTTGAGGGCAAGGAGCTTCCGGGTGTTGCCTGCCTGTTGGATAAGTAATCAACCACAATAAACACAAATGCTTCGCGCGCCGTAAAAAGGCGCGCGCAAGCGCGAAAAGCTTAAAAAGGAGAGCTGAAAATGAACAGAAAATATCGTAAAACCATAATCGCCGGCAACTGGAAAATGAACATGACCAACTCCGGCGTGAAGCCTTTCATGGAAGAGCTTAAAGAAAATCTCCCCAAGACCAAGGTGTGCGAAGTCGTCCTCTGCACCCCGGCCGTGATGATTCAGAACATGGTTAAGGCCGGCAAGGACTGCAAGGTTGCCGCCGGCGGCCAGGATGTCAGCAAGTACGAAAAGGGCGCATACACCGGCGAGGTTTCCGCGTCCATGCTCGCCGATATCGGCGCAAAGTACTGCATTGTCGGCCACTCCGAGCGCCGTCAGTACCACGGCGAGAGCGATATGCTCGTCAACGAAAAGGCCAAGGCTCTGCTTGAAAAGGGCATCACCCCCATTATCTGCGTCGGCGAGAGCTTGGAGCAGCGCGAAATGGATTTGACCATGGAGTACGTTGCGTATCAGGTCAAGGCCGCCCTTTCCGGCATTGACGCTACCGCGCTTCGCCGCTGCGTCATCGCCTACGAGCCTATTTGGGCAATCGGCACCGGCAAGACCGCCACTGCCGAGCAGGCACAGGAAGTTTGCGAGGGCATCCGCGCTGTCATCCGCAAGATTTACGGCGCTCGTCCCGCCCGTGCCGTCTCCATTCTCTACGGCGGCAGCATGAACGCCAAGAACGCTTACGAGCTTCTTGCCCAGCCCGACATTGACGGCGGCCTCATCGGCGGCGCGTCTCTCAAGCCGGTTGACTTTGCCACCATCGTCAAAGCCACCGTTCAGGAGTGATAATTTTAGATGAATAAAAAAGCAGTTCTTATAATTCTCGACGGGTACGGCCTTGCCGCGCCCGGCGAGGGGAACGCCGTTTATAAAGCGAACACGCCCAACTTGGATAAGCTCTTTTCCGCCTATCCCAACACCACGCTTCAAGCCTCCGGGCTGGATGTCGGCTTGCCCGACGGGCAGATGGGTAACTCCGAAGTCGGCCATACGAATATCGGCGCAGGGCGCGTTGTGTTTCAGATTCTCCCCAAGATGAGCCGCGATATTAAAAACGGCGCATTCTTCGAGAATAAGGCGTATATCAAGGCCATGGACGATGCCAAGAACGGCGGCAAGGCGCTTCATATAATGGGGCTTCTCTCCACCGGCGGCGTTCACAGCCATTTGGAGCATATTTTCGCCGCTCTTGACATGGCGAAAATGCGCGGGGTAGAAAAGGTTTATGTGCATTGCTTCCTTGACGGGCGCGATGTCGCGCCTAAGAGCGGCGCGGGCTTCGTCAGCCGCCTTGCGGAAAAGTGCGCCGAGCTTGGCAACGCCAAAATCGCCACTATCCAAGGCCGCTTTTGGGGCATGGATCGCGACAAGCGCTGGGATCGCGTAGAAAAGGGCTACAATGCCATAGTCTGCGGCGAGGGAACGTTTGATGCGGACGCTGTTCACGCAGTGGAAGCAAGCTACGAAAACGGCGTGACGGATGAATTTGTCGAGCCTGTTGTGGTTACGCCCGAGGGCGTTATCAACGAGGGCGACAGCGTTATATTTATGAACTTCCGCCCAGACCGCGCAAGAGAGATGACATGGGCGCTCAACCTCGCCGATTTTGATGGGTTTGAGCGTAAAAAGACGGTTTATCCGCTTTCCTATGTCTGCACCGCGCAGTATGACGAAACCCTGCCTTTGCCCATTGCCTATCCCCCCGAGGAGATAGACAATACCCTCGGCGATTATATCAGCGCAAAGGGCTTGAAGCAGTTTCGCGTTGCCGAAACCGAGAAGTACGCGCACGTTACGTTCTTCTTCAACGGCGGCGTAGAAAAGCAGATTCCGGGCGAGGAGCGCTGTCTCGTACCCTCTCCCAAGGAGTTTGCCACGTATGACCTTGTCCCGCAGATGAGCGCGGAAAAGGTGTGCGAAAAGTGCGTTGAGGCTATAGCCACGGATGAATACGCCCTTGTCGTTTGCAACTTCGCAAACTGCGACATGGTAGGCCACACGGGCGTGATGTCCGCCGCCGTCACGGCGGTGGAAACCGTGGACGCTTGCATGGGGCGCATCATGGCCGAGGTTGAAAAACACCCCGATACCGTTTTGTTCGTTACGGCGGATCACGGCAATGCCGACTGTATGTTTGACGAGAGCGGCAAGGTCAATACCGCCCATACCACAAACCCCGTGCCCTTTGCCGTTTGCCTGCCCGGTGCGGAGCTTCACCCCGGCCGCCTTGCAGATATTGCACCCACGCTTCTTAACGTCATGGGGCTTGCCCAGCCCGAGGAAATGTCGGGCGAGTGCCTCATTAAATAAGTTTATACAAATTATAAGGATAGAAGGGAGAAGATCAATATGATCTACACCACAGAAGTCAAGAATATGTGCCCCGTGGCTAAGGGCGCATACCACGGCCCGGCACCCATTCCCGAAGAGGGCAAATGGGTTCAGGCAAAGCAGATTTCCGACATTTCCGGCTTCACCCACGGCATCGGCTGGTGCGCCCCGCAGCAGGGTGCGTGCAAGCTCACGCTTAACATCAAAGAGGGTATCATCGAGGAAGCTCTCGTTGAGACTATCGGCTGCTCCGGCATGACCCACTCTGCCGCTATGGCCTCCGAAATCCTCATCGGCAAGACCATTCTTGAAGCGCTCAACACCGACCTCGTTTGCGACGCTATCAACACCGCCATGCGCGAGCTGTTCCTCCAGATAGTTTACGGCCGCTCCCAGT
>CAYRPD010000078.1:0-7327 GCA_964426095.1 uncultured Oscillospiraceae bacterium
CGCGGAAGAATTTTTCGCCGAACGCATTAATAATCTTTTCACACGAAGCATTTTCAATGCGTTCTAAGTATTCATCGCAGTCTACCACCTCGCGCTCCATAAGCACGCCGAGCCGCCGCACCACCGCGCTTTTGCCGCAGCCGGGCATACCGATGAGGATGATATTTTGCATTTTGCCCGCAAGGTCAGTGTATATGCGCCGGATTTCGCCGTCTGCTATGCTCTGCCCCGTGAAAAGCTCGGCACTGCGCTTTGCCTGCGCAACGAGCATATAAAGCCCGCCCGCATTGGGGATATTGCGCTCTTCCGCCGCGAGCATGAGCGCCGTGCGCGCCGGGTTATACACAAGGTCAAAAACGCCCTCGCACCTCGGAAAATCGCCCAAATCCACCGCCGCCGCGCCGTTATTCGGGTACATTCCCACGGGCGTGGCGTTTACTATTATTTCGCTGTCCTTATATTCGTCCAGCGCGCCGTAATGCGCGCGCCCATTGCGCGAGAGGACGCGGACGCTCGCGGCGTTGAGGGCTTTGAGCACCGCGCACACCGTAACGGATGCCCCGCCGCTGCCGAGTACCACGGCCTTTTTCCCCGCCACGGGGATTTTTGAATGCGCAATCAGGCTTTCAAAGCCGTAAGCGTCGGTATTATCGCCGTAGAGCGTGCCGTCCGGCTTTCTTATAACCGTGTTCACGCTGCCTATCGCGCGCGCCGTGGGGCTGAGACTGTCGCAAAAGGGTATGACCGCTTTTTTGTAGGGGATAGTCACGTTAAACCCGTCCAAATCCCCGTTTTTTACGAAGCTTTCAAGCTCCTCTTGCGGGCATTCGTAGAGCTTATAATCATAATCGCCCAAGCTCGCATGGATTTCGGGCGAATAGCTGTGCCCCAGCTTTTCACCCAGCAGACCGTATTTTTTCATTCTCCGTCCTCCGAGCGCATAAGTTCCTGCTGGTATTCGCGGCTGAGCGCGGCGAGGTGAGTATATAAGCGCTGTAGATACGGCACAAAGCGTCCGTCAGCCGTTTTTGCAATCGCCGTGAGCTTCGCTTCCTCGCGCGCAGGGTCGTATATTGCCAGGTCGTGCGCCAGCTTATACTTCCCTATCTCGCTCGACAGCTCCATCCGCTTTATAAACGCGGCGTACAGCGCCGCATCCGCCGCGTCAAGCTCGGCGCGGTAATCGTTCAAAGTCTTTTCGCTCATGCTTCCTCTTTCAATATCGCGTCATACACTGCTATCGCGGCCGCCGCCTCTATACACGGCACGGCGCGCGGCACTATGCACGCATCATGCCGCCCGCTGACGCGGATTTCGCTCCTTTCGCCGGTTTCAAGGTTCACGCTTTGCTGCGGCAGGGCAATGGACGGCGTGGGCTTGACGGCGGCGCGAAACACAATCGGCATTCCGTCACTTATCCCGCCGAGTATGCCGCCGCATTTGTTTGTCGCGGTCACAATGCGCCCGTTTTGAACGGCGAAAGCGTCGTTATTCTCGCTCCCGCGCATTCTCGCGGCGCGAAACCCCGCGCCGAACTCCACGCCCTTTATCGCGGGAACGGCGAAAACGAGCGAGGCGATACGCCCCTCAAGCCCGTCAAAAAGCGCGCCCCCTATGCCAAGCGGCATATTGATAACCGCGAATTCGATAACCCCGCCTACGCTGTCCCCCGCCGCCTTGGCACTTTCAATCGCTTTTATCATGCGCGCGCCACATTCATCCGACACCGTGGGGAAGCTCTTTCCCGCCGTGGACTCTGTCAGCGCGCCCTCATCGGCTACACCGCCTATCTCCGCAACACGGCTTATTATGCTTATGCCCCTTTGCGCCAAAAGCTGGGCACATATGCCCCCGGCTATGCAAAGCGGCGCGGTCATGCGCCCGGAAAACTGCCCGCCGCCTGTAGAAATCGCGCCGTTATTTTTCATATAGGCGGTGTAATCTGCATGGCCGGGGCGGGGTATGGTGCGCAAGGGCGCATAGTCTTGAGGCCGCGCGTCCTCATTTCGGATTACCGCGCGGATTTCGCCCCCGTCCGTCACGCCGTCTTTAAGGCCGGATAGGAAAAGCGGTATATCTCTTTCGCGCCGCGCCGATGCATAAGGCGCTTTGCCCGGCGCGCGGCGGTTTAAAAATTCCTGCAAGGCGGCCGTGTCGATTTTCTGCCCCGCCGGGATTCCCGCAAGGGTCATGCCTATCTCTTCCCCGTGCGATTCGCCGAAAACCTCAAGCCGCAGTGCGCCCGAATACACCGACATATCAAGCCTCATCACCTTTCTCTAAGTAAAGCCCGTTAAAGCTCTCCCAAAACCCCGGGTAGGATTTTTTCACGCATTCGCCGTCATCAAGCGTTATCGCTTTGCGACACACGCCCGCGCACACCGCCGCCGCCATTGCTATGCGGTGGTCATGCGCGCTCTCCGCCGTGCCGCCGATGAGCGGCGCGCCTACTATTCTAATCCCGTCCTCGGTCTCTTCCGCTTTTCCGCCGAGGGTGGTTATAAGCGCTGCCGTGGCGGATAATCTGTCCGATTCCTTGCCCCGTAGGCGTGCGGCATTGTATATCCGCGTCTCGCCCTCGGCGAAAGCGCCTACTGCCGCCAGCACCGGCACAAGATCCGGCACGGGCGCGGCATCTATCTCTATCCCGCGCAGTTTTTCCCCGCGCCGCACCGTAACGCCGTGCGGCGTGATTTTAGTTTCAGCGCCGAAGCGCGCAAGAAAGTCCAGCACGGCTCTATCCGGCTGGGTGCTTGCCGCGTTCAGCCCGGTAACGCTTATTCCACGCGCCGACAGCGCACCCATGCACAAAAAGCCCGCCGCGCCCGACCAGTCCCCCTCGGCGGTGATTTTTTCGGGCAGATGCGGGCGCTGCTTGCCGCAAATGGCGTATTGCCGCCCCGCCTTTTGAAATTCTATCCCCGCAAGGCGCAAAGCGTCCTCGGTCATTTCTATATAGCCTGCGGAGTTGGCCGCGCCCGTTATCGTTATCCGACTCTCGCCCTTTACAAGCGGCAAGGCCAGCAGCAGCCCCGACACAAATTGAGAAGATTCGCTCGCATCGAGCGTGTATTCCCCCGCCGTGAGCTGCCCCCGGCAGGATAAAGCGCCGTTTTCGCGCTCTATGCTCATTCCGTGCGCTGTCAGCGCGCACTCCAGCGCGGCCAATGGTCTTTCCGCCAGCCGAGCGCGCATAATAAGCCTTGCCGACACGCCGAGCGCGCCGCAAAGCGGCAGGATAAAGCGAAGCGTTGTCCCGCTCTCGCCGCAGTCGAGCGTAATTTCCCCGTCCGGCAGGGCGCGAATCGGCGTAATGAGGTAGCCGCCGTCCGTCCGCTTTGCCAACGCGCCCAAAGTAATAAGCGCACGCAAAGTGGCCTCGGTGTCCGCTGAAAGCCCGCCCGGTACGGCAATTTCCGTTTCGTTTTCGCAAAGCGCCGCGAGGATAAAGAGCCTATGCACCTGCGACTTTGCCGCGCACACATCCACGCGCCCGAAGCGCGCCCCCGGCTGTATAATCACCTTGCGCCCCCCGCTTTCAGCCATCCTATAAGCTCTTCGGGGGCAATCGGCTCTATGCGGCATTGCCCTATCTTCTCAGGCACTATAAGCTTGAGCTTGCCGCCGTTTAACTTCTTGTCGGAGAGGGCGGCGTTATAAAGCTCCTCTGCGGCATAGTCGCTCCCCGTGGGTAAACCGAGGGAAGCTAAAAGCGCATCCAAGCGGCGCGACAGGCCGCCATCACATATCCCGCGCGCACTCGCCGCGCGCGTAATCATCGCCGTGCCCGCGCTCACGGCGTACCCGTGCGGCACGGTGTAGGCGCTGCATTTTTCTATCGCGTGGCCGATGGTGTGGCCGAGGTTTAAAAGCATTCTGCGGCCTGTGTCAAATTCGTCCTCGGCGACATATGCGCTTTTTATCTTCACGCATTCGCTCACGGTGTTCTCGTTTACGCACGCTTCTCCCTCGCGCTCCAGCGCTTCAAAAAGCCCCTCGCCCGAAAGCAGCGCATATTTCACAATTTCGCCCATGCCGCTTTTAATCTCCTCGGCGGTCAGGGTGGAAAGCGTGGACGTGTCGCAGAGTACAAGGCGCGGCTGATAAAAACAGCCCACTTGGTTTTTCCCCGTAGGTAGGTTGAGCGCCGTTTTGCCGCCGACAGAGGAATCCACCGCGGCAAGCAGCGTCGTCGGCACTTGCACAAAGCCTATCCCGCGCTGATACGTTGCGGCGGCAAAGCCTGCGAGGTCGCCCGTTGTGCCGCCGCCGAGCGCCGCCACAACATCACTGCGGCAAAAATGCCGCTCGGATAGAAACTCCAACAGCTTTTCGTAGGTGGCAAGGGTTTTGTACCCCTCGCCGCCGGGGTAGGTGAAATAATGCACCTTGTACCCCGCCGCGCTCAGCGCCGCGCCGAGGCGCTCGCCGTAGAGCGCATTTACGTGCTCCCCCGCCGCTATCGCGACAGAGCAGCCTTCACCCACGGCGGTTTTAAAAAGCTCCCCCGCAGAGGCTAAAAGCCCCTCGCCTATATGCACCTCATATTCTCTTGAAGCCGATATGTGTACCGTTTTCATCCCAAGTCCCTTTCCCAAATGCCGACAAAGGGGCGCTGTCACGCCCCTTTTGTGTTGTGCCGCGCTTTATGCCGGCTCGTAGGAACGGCTCAGTTCCTTTCCGTCTGCGTCATATTCAACGTTTTCCATGAGCTTGGGGTCTACGCGGCTACGTTTTTTCACAACAAGCCCCTGCCCTTGGTTGTTGAAAACCCAAATCTTATACCCCGGGAACTCCGGGTCGGGCTTTCTAAACACCGTGGTGTCGTTCAGGCGGCAGAATTTTGCCCGCCCCTCGGCAGTGTCCAAAAGGTCGCCGGGGCCGTTATAGTATAGCTCGTCCTTTACCGCGTCTTTTTTGAACGCTTCCCAGTCCTTATCTTCCGTGCGCATTACATCATTGGGCTGTATCATAGTTCGCTTTCTCCTTAACTTATTATTTTTCAGTATTTCTTCCCCTGCTGGCGGCACCATGTTTTCATCACAAGCTCGGTCGGCAGTATCTTCACCAGCCGCGCCTGCATACACTCCGGAAGCCCCAGCACGGATATCTTCTTTCCGCGTTTGAGATCCTTTACCGCCTTTTTAACCACCTGCTCGGCGGTATAGTAGCGGTTGAAGTAGTTGACGGTGTTATCGTGTATCGCGTGGGAGAAAAACTCCGTCTTTATCCACCCGGGGCAAACCGTCATCACGTGAATCCCCTTGCCGCGAAGCTCCACCCCCAGCGCGCGGGAAAAGCTCAGCACATATGCTTTCGATGCGCCGTATACGTTGATGTACGGCACGGGCTGCCATGAGGACATTGACCCCATGTTCACTATGCGGCTGCCGGAGGTCATGTACGGTATGCTGATATGGCACATCGCCGTCAGCGCGCGGGAGTTGAGGTCTATTATATCAAGCTGGCGCTCGCAGTCCATTTCCTCGAACACCCCGAACAGGCCGAAGCCCGCCGCGTTTACAAGCACGGCTATCTCCGGCTTTTCCTCTTCCAAGAGCTTTTTATATTCTGCAAAGCTTTCGCGTTTGCCGAGGTCGAGCGCGATAGGGCGCACCCTTGCCCGGCATTTTTCGCCCAGCTCCGTTAATCTATCCTCGCGCCGCGCTATTACCCACAGCTCGTCAAATTGCTCCTCTTTATCAAAGGCATAGACAAATTCCCGCCCCATTCCGGAGGACGCGCCGGTTATCACGGCTATCTTCATTCCTGCTACCTCGGCTTTCAAGTTTCAAATTTGTTTCGGAAAAGTTGATGTTAAATTCAAAATACTCTGTTATTCTAACACGGTATAGTTAAAATATCAATCTTCATTTGCCTTTCGGGCGCGGAGAACGGGCTAATCTGTATGAAATGTCAATTGCTTTTTTCGCCGAAGTAGGACATAATATAGGCTGACGAAAATCGGGAAAAATCATGGAGGTATGAAAAGAATCATGAAGAGAATGACGCGTGTCGCCATCATCACCAGCGGCGGCGACTGTCAGGGTCTGAATGCGGCCATACGCGGTGTGGGCAAGGCTCTGTTTGAAAAGCTGGGGCGCAATGTCGAGATATTCGGGATGTACGCCGGGTATCGCGGGCTTGCCGACGGCGATTATAAGTTTATGGAGCCTAAGGATTTCTCCGGCATACTCACCGAGGGCGGCACTATCCTCGGCACTTCGCGCCAGCGTTATATCCCCGGCAAGGACATAATTGACGAAAACGGCGAGAGCATGATTCCCGCCATGCGTGATACATATAACCGCCTTAACCTTGACTGCCTTGTTATCATGGGCGGCAACGGCACGCAGAAGAGCGCCAAACTCATCTCCGACGCAGGCATGAACGTTGTCACGCTTCCCAAGACGATAGATAACGACATTTGGGGCACGGACACTACTTTCGGTTTCCAAAGTGCCGTGGATATAGCCACAAATGTCATTGATTATATTCACTCCACCGCCTGCTCTCACGGACGCACCTTCGTTGTGGAGCTTATGGGGCGCGATGCCGGTTGGCTTACGCTGCACGCGGGCATTGCCAGCGGCGCGGACGCTATTCTCATCCCGGAGATTCCCTATGATGTGAATAAGATTGCCGAGCTTATCGACCGGCGCGACAAGGCCGGACGCGGCTTTTCAATAATCGCGTGTGCCGAGGGCGCAGTGAGCATTGACGATAAGAAGCTTGACGAAGAGGCCAGCCGCCGCAAAAAGGAAAACAGCCTTTACCCCACGGTTTCTTACGCGCTCGCGGCAGAGCTGGAAGCGCTCACGAGGCAGGAAACGCGCGTGACCGTTCCCGGTCACTATCAGCGCGGCGGCCCTCCCTGCCCGTATGACAGAGTTTTGGCCACGCAGTTCGGCACAGCCGCAGCGGAGCTTATTATCAATAAGCAGTACGGGCGCATGGTCGCCGTCCAAAACGGCGAAATCTGCTCCATCCCGCTCGACGATGCCGCGAGCAAAACGAAGTTCCTCCCCATCGACCACCCCATCATCCAAGTTGCTCGCGACATCGGCATCTGCATGGGCGACTGAGGGAAAAAGCGCGGAAACTTCTGAAGTATAATATATAAAGCAAGTCCACACGTTCAAAGTGTGGGCTTGCTTTTTATATCGGCCAAATCGAAGCCCAACGATCGGAGAAACACAAAAAGCTTTGCCCGTTTTGACCGAAAATTTAAAAAAGAAAAAAGCCTGAAATCGTTTTGATTACAGGCTTTTTTATTTGGCGCAGCGGGTGGGATTCGAACCCACGGTGCCGTTGCCGGCACACCTGA
>CAYRPD010000079.1:0-7302 GCA_964426095.1 uncultured Oscillospiraceae bacterium
CCTACCATACGCTCGCCGGTCTTTGCGAATGCAACAACGGACGGAGTGGTACGCGCACCCTCGGCGTTGGGGATAACGACGGTTTCGCCGCCTTCCATAACGGCCACGCAGCTGTTGGTAGTACCGAGATCTATACCTATTATTTTACCCATTATAATATCCTCCTATATATGTGATTTTTATTTTACTGATTTATATACTAAAACCGAATTATCGGTGATAGCCGTGATTAATTTGCAACCTTGACCATCGCGAAGCGGATGACCTTGTCGCCGAGCTTAAAGCCCTCTTGGAACACTTCCACTATTTCGTTCTCGCCCTTTTCTTCATCGTCCACGTGCATGACGGCATTGTGAAACGCGGGGTCAAACTTCTCGCCGAGACTTTCTATCTTCGTAACGCCCAGCTTTTCCATAGTGGTGTTAAACTGCGTCATTATCATTTCAACGCCTTTTTTGTACGCCTCGTCCTCGGTCGCGGCAGAGAGCGCGCGCACGAGGTTATCGTAAACGGGCAGGAACTTCAAAAGCGTGTCGGCCTTGACATCGCCGTAAAGGCTTTCCTTTTCCTTTTGCGAGCGGCGGCGGAAGTTATCGTACTCGGCGCAAATGCGCAGGTATTTGTCGTTCAGCGCGGCATAGGCGGCGCTGTTCTCGCCTTTTTGCTCTTCCTTTGCGCTCTCCTCTTCTGCCTTTTGCTCGGCCTTTTCTTTCTTTGCGGCTTTTTTGTCCGCTTTCTTGGTGTCGGCCGTGTCCTTTATCTCCTCATCGGAGCGGATTTCCTCGGTTTTTATCTCGTCTTTTATCTCTTCCCCGGCTTTATCCTGACACGCCGCGTCCTTTTTCATTTTATCTTCGCTCATTTGGGTTCATCTCCCTTGATTATCAGTTTATTGTGCATTCCCTCGGGGGGCGCTTCCCCTCCGCCCAGGCGTTTTGAAAGCCCCGCGGCCAGCGCGCTGAGCTTTGCGGCCACGGTGGAATAATCCATGCGTGTAGGCCCAACAACGCCGATTAGCCCTCGTGTATTGTCCCCGGCATCGTAGCTTGCTATCACAACGCTGGAGCCTTTAAGCTCCTCGGCAACATTTTCCGGCCCTATCAGCACACGCACTTCATCGCTTGCCGTAAGCTCCTCTTCCGGCGGGAGCACATAGCCGCCTGCGGAAAGATAGCTCATCAAGGCGTGAGCCTTGTCCGGGTCGCGAAATTCCGGCTGGTTTAAGAGTCTGTTCTCGCCGCTTATAAACGCCGAGGGCTTATCCGCTTGGGACAAAACCTCTATCGCAAAAGCCGCGATGACGGAAGTAATGCCCATTGTATCGTCCGCCGCGCGCTCAGCCGAGGAAATCATAAGCGGGGTTATCTGCCCCTCGGTTATGCCGGTGAAGCTTGCGTTAAATAAGCTTGAAAGCTTTCTCATCATGCTCTCCGTGACGGAAACGGGCAAATGCACAAGCTTATTTTGCACGCTGTTATTGGAAAGCATTACGACAATAATAAAGGTGTTTGCATCGACATATATAATGTCAAAGCGCTTAATCGTGACCTCGGTGTGCGTGGTTAGGGCAAGGGCGGGATAATCCGTAAGCTGAGAGGCCAAGCGGCTGACATTGTCAATCGTAACATCAAGCTCGCGAAGCTTATCATTGAGCCGGTGGTTAAGCTCCTCCGTTTCCTCCATGGAAAGGCGCTGCTTTTCCATAAGCTCGTTTACGTACATCCTGTAGCCCATCGGCGTGGGAACGCGGCCGGCAGAGGTGTGAGGCTGTTCAAGATAGCCCATGCTCACAAGCTCGGCAAGCTCATTGCGTATCGTGGCCGAGGAGCAACCAAGCCCGGCGTGCTCGGCAATGGCCTTGCTGCCTACAGGCTCTGCCGTGCGGATATATTCGTCCACCACAGCGGCAAGTATTTTCTTTTTTCTTTCGCTGACGGACATATCTTCTCCCGCATTCGGCTTGCTTTCTCGCGCGAATTAGCACTCCGCGCCTTTGACTGTTAGCACTCTTTGCTTTCAAGTGCTAATATACCACTCTGCCCTGCCCTTGTCAATAGCTTCTCCAAAGCATATTTTGAAAATTCACATTTTGTACAAATGCCCGATACTGCAAAAAATTGAAGAATATTTTGTTTACAAATCGAAATTACGGGAGTAAAATAACTTTAGTTTCTACATGGAGGCACATAATGCTACAGGAAAATTTCTGCAAGGTCTACGATAAGTTTAAGCTGCACTTTTACCGGAAGGTATTTGAGCTTGTGCGCGAGAGGGACGGCTCGCTTTCGGCGATGGAAGCGTTCTCGCTGGAAGTGATAAAAATGCTCGGCACGCCCACTATAGGCCAGTTTGCGGATTTTCTCAATATTTCGCAGTCAAATGCAACGTATAAGGTGAATAACCTTATAAAAAAGGGATATTTGGAGCGGCAAAACTCCCGACTTGACCGTCGCGAATACCACCTTGTTTTGAGCGAAAAGTTTTATAACTACATAGGGCTTTTATCCTCTTACGAATCCACCGTGACCGAGCGCATCACCCGCCGCTTTTCGCCCGAGGAAGTGGCGCTTTTTGACCGTATGCTGCAAATAATCTCGGACGAACTCATGCCGGAGTGCGACAGCAAAACAAATTAAAAAAAGGAGCAAGAATAATGACAGCACCCTCCCTTGGCGGCGGCCTGAAGCTTAACTACAGGCGCACGTTTCTCATCGGCTTTGCCTTTTTCGGCATCTCCCTTTTGTGGCAGGTGTACGACTCTTGGTGTCCCACATTTTTGACGGACATTTTTGCCCGCCGTATGTACGGCATATCCTCTGCCGAGCTGAAAGCCGGTGACCCGTCGAAGATACTTGAAGTGCAGTGGTTGGTGGGTATAATAATGGCGTGCGATAACCTCGCCGCGCTCATTCTGCTGCCGATATTCGGCAACCTCTCCGACAAAACCGTGTCGCCTATAGGAAAGCGTATGCCCTATATCCTCGTGGGTACGTTCGTGGCGGCGGTGGCGTTTCCGTTTATCCCGCTCTTTTTCCACTATAATAATATAGTGGGCATGGTGTGCATTATGGCGGTAGTGCTGATATTCATGATGATGTACCGCAATCCCGCCGTTGCCCTCATGCCGGACATTACCCCCAAGCCCTTACGTGCCAAGGCAAACGGCATTATAAACATCATGGGCTATTTCGGCGGCGCATTTGCCACGGTGCTCGGCATTTTCTTAAAGCTCTCCGACTATATAAATGCCCCGGACGAAGCAAGGCTCGTGTGGATAATCGAGATTCCGTTTATCATAGCGTCCATATTGATGGTTATCTCGGCGCTGGTGCTTTTCTTCACGGTCAAGGAGAATAAGCTTGCCGAGGAAATGCACGATGAAATGGAGCTTGGAGAGCGCTTGGCCGCCGTTGCAACCCCCATTGACGACAATAAGCCCATGTCGCGCGAAAACCGCAATATGCTCCTTGCCATTTTGGGCGCTGAGTTCTTGTGGTTCATGGCCGACAACGCCATGGGCACTTACATAGGAAACTACGTTATTTATTACCTCAACTCCGCGTCCAGCGCCACAATGGTGCTCACCATCGTGGGCGGGGTCGCCTCGGTTATCGGCTTTGCCATAGCCGGCGGCATTGCCGACAGGATAGGCCGCAAGTGGACGATTTCAACGGGTCTTGCCTGTGCGCTTTTGGGGCTTTTGATGATGTGCTTTGTCACGCCGACAGGCAATGTGACCGGCGCGCACGGGGAATACTCCTTCCCGCCGCTCATGTACGCCGTGGGCATTGTGAGAGGGTTCGGCATGGCGCTTGTGCATAACTGCTCGTTCCCGATGGTGGTGGAGCTGTGCTCGTCGAAGAAAATCGGCAAGTTCACGGGGTATTACTACACGGCAAGTATGTCCGCGCAGACGCTTACCCCCATATTCCTCGGCCTTATGTTTGACATGACCGGCGTATGGCGCGCCCTGCCGATATACGCTTCTTCCATGCTCCTGTGCTCGCTTCTCGTGTTCTCGCTTTTGGTGAAGAACATCAAGGCAAGCAAGGTGGCAAACACTGTCGGGCTTGAAGCGCTCGGCGACAGCGACTGATAATATACTGAAATCACGGCGCGCGGTGTCTCCTGCGCGCCGTAATGCTTTTTTATTAGAATTTACGCTTTTTATACTAACTAAATTGACGCGGCGCGCCGCCGTGTGGTAAAATAATCACAAAGAGATTATACTATAAAAAGCACGGGATAAGGAGGACGCAGGTATGTTTGAAGAATCCAAACGCATGGCAAAGGCCGCGCTGCACGGGGCGCTCACGGGGGCGGTCGTAGGCGGGGCGGCGCTGTTCGTAATCGCGCCGGGCGCTGCCACTAAGCGGCAGAAAGCGCCGTTTATGGGCGCGAACATCGCCCACCGCGGGCTGCACAGCCGCGACAAGGCCGTGCCGGAAAACTCGCTGGAGGCGTTTCGCCTCGCCGCCGAAGCGGGCTACGCCGTGGAGCTGGATGTACAGCTTACGAAGGACGGGCAAGTGGTGGTGTTCCATGACGATACGCTTGACCGCGTGTGCTCCGTTCATGCGCGTGTAGACGAGCTGACCTTGGATGAAATTAAAAAGCTTCGCCTTTGCGGCACGGAGTATACCGTTCCCCTTTTCACCGAGGTGCTGAACGTGATACGCGGCAAAAGCGCCATAGTGTGCGAGCTTAAAGACGGCAAGCGCAACCGCGAGCTTTGCCGCAAAACCTATGACATCATTTCCGAATATAAGGGCGACATTTGCATAGAAAGCTTTAACCCCATGATAGTGGCTTGGTTCCGCTTCCACGCAAAGGAGCTTTTGCGCGGGCAGCTTGCAATGCCGATGCGCGAATACCCCGAAACCATGTCCCGCCCGCTGGTATTTGCACTGTCCCACTCGCTTTTCAACTGCTTGGCAAGGCCGCAGTTTATAGCGTACAAGATAGGCTTCCGTCCCCTGCCCGTGAGAATGAGCGAGCTTTTGGGCGCGATGCGCGTCGGCTGGACCTCGCACGAGCCGCGCAACGAAAAAGGCCGCGATGCGGTTATATTTGAATACTACAAGCCCAAGCTTAAATTCAAATAAGCGGGCGGATATGAAAAGCATTTAATACATAAAAAGACGCTGTGCAACACTGCACAGCGTCTTTATTTCTCTCAAACTATTATCAATTCTCGGTTTCTTTTATGCCGTTTGCAATGGCGGAAAGACGTGCGCCGATATCGGCGGGCAGGTCGGCGCGCTCGGCGCTGTCCCAATCCCCGTCAAGCTCCAAGCCGCAAAGAAACTCCTGCCACTCGGCGTTTATGGCCTCAATGGCGGCCAAATGCTGCTCGCGCGCGAGGGAAAAGCAGCTTTCCACGCGCTTCACGGCGTACTCTTCCAGCCGCTCATTATCCCGCCGAAGCTCCGCGCGCCGCCGCTCGGCGGAAGAAACTATCTCCTCCGCGCGCTCGTTGGCCTTTTCAACGATTTCGCGGTAAATCTGCTGCGCGGACATGACGGCCTCGCCTATCTCGGCCTTTTGGCCGTTGAGCACGTCAAGCTCGGCGCGCATACGCGCATTTTCTTCGTTCAGGCTGAGCGCCTTTTCGCGGATATCATCCAGCACGGCATTGACCTTATTGGCGTTATAATACTTCTTTTTAACGAGATCTATGTTTATCGCGTCAAAATAATCCCTGTCGAGCGCCATATTATGACGCCTCCGCGTCAGATACCTGCACTATAGCCTCGGCACTGGTCTTGGTGATGCCGTTAGTGTCCTTAATGACGCAGCGATACGTACCCTCGGCGGCCTTGGTGATGCCGTTTGCCCAAAGGACGGAGACATATGCGCCGTCTTCCATCTTGTTTTCGATACGAAGGCCATATTCATCGTTCGTGGTGGCCGTGCCGGTAAACACGATATCCGTCCAGCCGCCGGTGGCTTGGTTATACTTCTGCCAGCTGAACGATGTGCTGAGATTCAGCGCGCCCTTGGCCTTGACGATGAACATTTGGTTCTTGCGCCCGAGCGCCACGGGGCCTGTGAGGCTGGTAATGTCCTTTTCGATAGTGATGGTTTGGCTGGCAAGCTGGTTATACGCCTGCTGCTGGACATTGGCCACGGTGCTGTCAAGTCCGCCGATTTTGTCCTCAATCTGCGTGACGGCGGATTGAAGCTGATTCACGCCGGAGAGCACGGATTTGGTGCTGTCGCTGATATCGGCCTTGAGGGAGCTGACGGTCAAAAGGCAAATAAAGCTGAACACCGCGCTTGCCAAGGATATAATAGTAGACATCGGGAAGTTCGGCAGCTTGCCGCCGATTTTCTTCTTGGCGGGCGGGGCGTAGGGCGCTTCATCCTCATACGTATCCTCATAGCCGTTATCATACTGAGATTCGTACCCGCCCTCGTTATATTCCGGGGCAGCGTAGTTGCCCAAGGCGCTTCCGCAGTAGGGGCAGCTGGCGGCATTATCGTCCACAACATTGCCGCAATACTTGCAAATCATAGTAACACCTGTCTTTCTTGTGTTAGGATAGACTTTAGTTTGTCTTTACCCGGCTCGCGGGTTTTTGCCGTATACGTGGTTTATTATATCATTTAAATAGCTGATTCGTCAACTTTTCCGCCTCAGACTTTTGCGCAACAGGCCGCTTTTGCTCAACTCTACTAATAGTATACCTGAAATTACTGCAATTTTTTGAAATAATTATTGCAATTTTCGATTCAAGGACTTAGAATCACATTGCTTGCAATCGGCATAGCAGATGTTACTCAAAAAAATAACAAAGCGGGTAACACAGAGAAAAAGGAACAAGAAGAGAAGAAAAAAGGACTTACACCAAGGAGGAATACCCACATGAGCGAGGAGAAGAGAAAACGCCGCCGCGGCGACAGGCGCGATGCGCGCTGGGTGCGCGAGGTGACGGGGCTGCAAACGGTTATGATGAACCTTTTTCCCAACCGCACCGACAGCGAAGTTTATCTCCACGATACTTTTGACGCAACGGAGCTTGTAAAGTTCCTTGAAAAGAAAAATTCCGAACACCCGGAATACAAAACCACGATATTCCACGCGTTTTTGGTGTGCTTGGCGCGCATGGTGAAAGAGCGCCCACTGATGAACCGCTACATTTCCGGCCGCCGTACATATGAACGCTATGATATCACGCTTAGCTTCGTGGCAAAGCGCCGCTTTGCAGACGGGGCGGAGGAATCCCTCATGACTGTCACGGCGCGCGATGAGGACACGCTCGACTCCGTCAGCCGCCACATTTACGGCGATGTCACCAA
>CAYRPD010000080.1:0-1525 GCA_964426095.1 uncultured Oscillospiraceae bacterium
TTGCAGGAAACGTATACAATGCGCTCCGGGGTCATGGAGCTTACTGCGCTTACGGCTTCTTCGCTCATGCCCTTGCGCGGTGGGTCAACAACTATAATTTCGGGGTGCAGACTGCGCGAAGCAAGCTCACGCGCGGCCAAGGCCGCATCGGCGCAGATAAACTCGGCATTCAGTATTCCGTTTTCTTTTGCATTCTGTGCGGCATTTTCCACCGCTTCCGGCACGATTTCCGCCCCGATAACGCGCCCTGCTTTGCGCGCAAGGCACAAGCTTATAGTACCTGCGCCGCAGTAAAGGTCAAAAACTAAGGAGCTTTCACCGGGTGCGGCGTATTCAAGCGCTTTTTCGTAAAGCTTTTCTGCCTGCGCGGGGTTGACTTGGAAAAATGCCTGAGGGGAAATAGAAAAGCTGTTGCCGCAGAGTGTGTCGCGCATATCAGCATAGCCCCAAAGCGTATAAAAATCGCCCGAAAGGACAGTATTGCCCGTGGATTTATTGATATTCAGCACTATCCCGGTAAGCTCCGGTGCTGCCTGACGCAAAGCGTCAACCAGCGCGGGCGTATCCGCGCCGAAGCCGCGCGCAGAGACAATACAGCATACGGCATCAGCGGTATGCACGGCCTTGCGGCAAAATATGTGGCGCACCGCACCCTTGCCGGTAGTTTCATCATAGGCTTTTATACCGTGAGCGCGCATGAAAGCAGTTACGGCGCTGTTTACGCGCGTGCAAAGCTCATTTTGAATAAGGCAATCGGCAACGGGTATAAGCTCATGGCTGCGCTCTCGATAAAAGCCCGCGCAAGGCGCGCCGATGACATCGGAAACGGCGAAAATACCCTTATTTCTGTAGTGCGTATTCTCGCTTGCGGCGAGTATATTATCCGCGCACACAGTTTGCTTGCCGATGTGCTTTAAGGCGGAATTAACTTTATTGAGCTTGAAAGCAAGCTCTTCTTCATAGCTCATGTGCCAAGTGTCGCACCCGCCGCATATGCCGAAGTGCGGACACGCGGGAGCGGTGCGGGCAGGAGAGGGCGTAATAAGCTTTTCACCGCGCGCATAAACGGCGCTTGCTGTAACCTTTACTATGCGGATTTCCCACACCTCGCCAGTAAGCGCTCTAGGCACGAACACGGCGCGCCCGGCTATACGGCAAACGCCGTAAGCCTCGGAGGAATAGCCCTCGATAGTAACTGTATAAAAATCATTTTTCTTTAAAACATCCATGCACATATAATAGCACATTCTTTTCTTCTTGACAATTTCAAAAGGAAAACATTTGCTGTATATATACGAAAAAATAATCAAATAATACTTTCGCAAAAAACTTTTGCCTATTACGTATATATTTCAGGAGGATAAACATGAAAAAAGCTATGCTCAGCATTTGCGCTGTGCTCGCGCTGGCATTCACGCTGTGCGGCTGCGGCGCGGCAAAGGACACGGATAACGTACTTCCCACGGCAACCCCCGTTCCCACCGTTACGGTTACGCCCATGGTAACGCCCGATATTGATAACGGC
>CAYRPD010000080.1:1625-7215 GCA_964426095.1 uncultured Oscillospiraceae bacterium
GCCAAAGAGCTTGTTGAAAGATACAATAAAGAGCCATTTCACATTCAGCACGCGGAGACGGTTTCTAAGGTCATGGGCGAGTTTGCAAAGGAACACGACCCCAAAAATGTTGACTTTTGGCGCACTGTCGGAATGCTGCATGACATTGATTTTGAGCTATACCCCGAACAGCATTGTGTGAAAGCCTTTGAAATGCTCCGCGAGCTTGACATAGATGAGGATGTTATCCACGCCGTTGTCAGCCACGGGTACGGCATTTGCATAGATGTAGAGCCTGTGAAGTACATGGAAAAGGTGCTTTTTGCAACCGATGAGCTTACGGGGCTTATCGGCGCGGCGGCGCTCATGCGCCCGACCGGCATGGACGGTATGGAAGTAAAGTCCGTAATGAAAAAGTTCAAGGACAAGAAGTTTGCCGCCGGCTGCTCCAGAGACGTGATACGCACGGGTGCGGATATGCTTGGCATGGAGCTTAGCGAGCTTATCGGCAAAACGCTTGCCGCAATGCAGGCTTGATGCTAAAGCTCTACTATGCAGATATTGGCGGGCTGGATATCGACCTTTGCCCGCCTTTGTCGCAATATCGCCGAGAAAGGCTGAACGCCGTGAAGCCGATAACGGCGCGGCGCGCCGGTGTGGGTGCGGAGCTTTTATTATACCGCGCGCTTAATGAATGTGCGCCGCAGCTTGCGCTCCCGCCGGAGATAATAATAGGGGATCACGGCAAGCCCGCTCTTCGCGGCGGAGAAGTATATTTCAGCCTGAGCCATTACGGAAGCTTTGCCGCCGCAGCAGTGTGCGATGAAGAAGTGGGCGTGGATATACAGGCGATAAGCGAATATAACCCCGCTCTCGCAAGGCGCTTTTTCGCGCCCGATGAGCAAGAATACATAGAACAAAGTGCGGATAAAAACGCGGCCTTTACGCAAATATGGTGCATGAAAGAAAGCTATATCAAAGCTATCGGCACGGGGCTTTATACGCCGCTTGAATCCTTTTCCGTGCTCGAAATGCCCTTTATTAAGGCACTTACGCGAGAGGGGAATATGCTTGCTGTATGTGTGCCGTCTCGCGTAGAAATCAATATAGATTCAATAGAAAAAACAGAGCTGTGCTTATAATGACAGCTCTGTTTTGCTTTTATGTGGCACTATACAAAATGTATAGTGCAGCGAGCAGCGTTTTGTCGAGGGTATACAAATAGTTATACGTTCAATCCGGCCTCAGTCATTACGTTTCTGAGGTAAGCAAAGTGTTCGTCACTGAGCTTGGTTAACGGCAAACGCAGTATGCCGCTGTCCTTGCCGAGCATTTTCATTGCCGCCTTTACGGGAATGGGGTTAGTCTCGATAAAGAGCGCGGAGAATAGCTCGGCATATTTTGCGTACAAATCGGTTGCGTCTTTAAATTCCCCGTCAAAGCAGAGCTTGCAAAGCTTTGCTATAACTCCCGGCACGATATTGGACGCAACCGATATTACGCCCAGTGCACCGAGGGACATCATAGGTATGGTGTTATCATCATTTCCGCTGTAGATATAAAGCTCATCCCCGCAGCGGCTCACCGTGTCCCCGACAAGCTTTAAATCCCCCGAAGCTTCTTTCACGCCGATGATGTTGGGGTGCTTTGAAAGCTCTTTATATGTATCGGCGGTAATGCCGATTCCCGTGCGGCTTGGGACATTATAAACTATCATCGGGATATCCACGCGGTCAGCCACGTGCGTGAAATGCTCTATAAGCCCGCTCTGCGTTGTTTTGTTATAATACGGCGTTACCATTAATATTCCGTCCGCGCCCGCAAAACGGGCGTTCTCGGCGTTTTTAAGGGCAGTTTCCGTGTTGTTGCTGCCGACACCTATTATAACCTTCATTCGCCCGGCGGCGGCTCTGACGGCGAAACGCACCAGCTCTTCATATTCGTTTCTTGTAACCGTGGCATTTTCGCCCGTTGTGCCGCACACAACAATTGCGCTTGTGCCGTTTTCAAACTGAAAGTCTATGTTTTTTCTAAACTGCTCATAGTCTATGCCGTGCTCCGAAAACGGAGTTACAAGCGCAGTGCATGAGCCTCTGAACACCGGTACTTTGACCATGAATAATGCCTCCTGAAAAGAAAAATATTTCGGCACAGATAGACTATTAACGAAACCGTCAGATTATACCCAAATTAAACTCGTGTTAGCTTAATCGTTGAAAAATGCTTTGCAGTCTGCTATAATAACAAGCTGAAAATAAAAGAACAAATTGGAGCAGATGAAGATGAAAAAATCTGATTTTGATTTTTACCTTCCCGAAGAGCTGATTGCGCAAACTCCGCTCGAAAGGCGCGACAGCTCCCGCCTTTTGGTGCTGGATAAAGAAACCGGCGGCATTGAGCACCGTCATTTTTATGAGCTTGTGGACTTCTTGCAGGAAAACGACTGCCTTGTGATGAATGATTCCCGCGTGCTTCCCGCGCGGCTTCTCGGCGCGAGAGAGAGCGGCGGCGCGGTGGAGCTTGTTTTACTGCGCGACCTCGGCAACAACCGCTGGGAATGCCTCAGCCGTCCGGGGAGAAAGACAAAGCCCGGCACAAAGCTCACTTTCGGCGCGGGCGAGCTTACCGCCGAGGTTGAAGCCGTGGCCGAGGGCGGAAACCGCATTGTCCGCTTTGATTATGAGGGCATTTTCCTAGAAGTGTTGGAGCGGCTCGGCAAAATGCCGCTTCCGCCGTATATAAAGGAAGAGCTGAACGACCCCGAGCGCTATCAAACCGTGTATTCCCGCGAGATAGGCAGTGCCGCCGCGCCTACGGCGGGCTTGCACTTTACGCCCGAGCTTTTGGAGAAAATTGCGGCAAAGGGCGTGAAGCTTTGCTATGTGACACTTCATGTCGGCCTCGGCACGTTCAGACCCGTCAAGGAGGACGATATAGAGCAGCACGAAATGCACTCGGAGTTTTGCATTGTCCCGGAAGAAACCGCGCGCGTTGTAACCGAGACGAAGCGAAACGGCGGGCGCGTCATCGCCGTGGGTACAACCTCGTGCAGAACGCTTGAAAGCTTCACCGCGCCCGATGGGACGCTTGCGCCCACTTCCGGCTGGACGGATATATTTATTTACCCCGGCTATCGCTTCAAATGCATAGACGCGCTTGTGACGAATTTTCATCTCCCGGAAAGTACGCTCATAATGCTTGTTTCCGCTCTTGCCGGGCGCGAGAATATTCTCAATGCGTACAAAATCGCCGTGGACGAGCGTTACCGCTTTTTCTCGTTCGGTGACGCGATGTTTATCAATTGATTACTACTTAAAGGAGCAGGATTGTGTATAAGCTTATAAAGCAAGAGGGCAGAGCGCGGCGCGGCGAGTTTCAAACCCCGCACGGCACTGTGCAAACGCCCGTTTTCATGAATGTCGGCACGCAGGGTGCGATTAAAGGTGCACTCTCCGCGAGAGACCTAAAAGAAATCGGCTGTCAAGTCGAGCTATCCAATACCTATCATCTGCACGTGCGCCCAGGCGATGAGCTGATAAAGGACTTGGGCGGGCTGCATAAATTCATGACTTGGGACGGCCCTATTTTGACCGACAGCGGCGGCTTTCAGATTTTTTCGCTGGCGAAGCTGCGCAAGATAAACGAGGACGGCGTTAAATTCAACTCCCACGTGGACGGGCGGCATATTTTCATGGGGCCTGAGGAGAGTATGCGCATACAGTCTAATCTCGGCTCGGACATCGCAATGGCCTTTGACGAGTGCATTAAAATTCCCTCGCCGCGTGATTATGTTGAAAAATCCTGCGCGCGCACGGTGCGCTGGCTTGAGCGGTGCAAGGCCGCGCTCAATGACTATAACAGCCGCGACGATGCCGTAAACCCCGGCCAAATGCTCTTCGGCATTAACCAAGGCACGGTTTTTCACGATATACGCATTGACCATATGAAGCGCATTGCCGAGCTTGATTTGCCCGGCTACGCCATAGGCGGGCTTGCCGTGGGCGAAACGCATCAAGAGATGTACGACACGATTGAAGCCGTTGAGGAGTATATGCCCAAGGATAAGCCCCGCTACCTCATGGGCGTGGGTACGCCGAGCAATATAATCGAAAGCGTTTATCGCGGGGTGGACTTTTTTGACTGCGTTATGCCCGCAAGAAACGGGCGGCACGGGCATTTATTCACGTGGAGCGGTGTTATCAACATCAAAAACGAAAAATACGCTCGCGACCTTGACCCCATTGACTCGCTTTGCGATTGCCCCGTGTGCCGCAGGTATTCGCGCGCGTATGTGCGCCATCTATTCAAGGCGGAAGAAATGCTCGCCATGCGTTTAGCCGTGGCGCATAATCTCTATTTTTACAACAGCCTTACCCGCCGCATAAGGGAATCACTTGACGAGGGACGCTTTGACGAGTTCAGACGGCAATACACAGAAATTTTAGATAAACGAATATAAATCTTGAAATCAGTAGAAATACAATGTATAATACTATCACATTCTTTTTGGAGGTACACACTAAATGCTTTTCCTTACCGACGCAACTGCCGCTGCCGGCAGCAGCTCTTCCATGCTTTTGATGATCGTGCTGATGTTCGCGGTCTTCTATTTCCTTATAATCCGCCCGGAAAATAAGAAAAAGAAAAAGACTGACGAAATGCGCAACTCCCTCACCATCGGCGATGAGATCACCACCATCGGCGGCTTGACCGGCAAGATCGTTCAGGTCACTGAGGACACTATCACCTTTGAAACCGGTGAAGACAGAGTCCGCATTCAGGCCAAGAAGTGGTCCATTTCCACCACGGCCAAGATGGAGGCTGCCGAGGCCGCCGCTCAGAACAACAAGGGCAAGAAAGCAAAGAAGTAATTTCTTTTTATATTGAATTTATTAATCTCCCCGATAATAGGATGAATTGTACTTTCTATTATCGGGGAGGTTTTTTGTTTGAATAAATTCTTCACGCTTCCGAATGCGCAAAAGCTCTTTTCTTCCTGCGCCGTGTGGCTCATCTCGGCCTTACTCCTCGCGCTTATCACCGCGCTTATTATGACCCTTGCGCCCGTGGAAGAAGCAGCCGTAGGTTATATATCCTCGGCGCTGAGCTTTGTATCTGCCTTAATCGCGGGGCAGAGCGCGGCGCGCGGCAGTGAAAAGGGCGCGGTTATGACGGGGCTTATTACGGGCTTACTCATAATCACGCTTGCCTTGACGCTCGGATTCATCACGGCAGGGGAGAGCCTGACAGCGGACGGCGTTTTGAGCGTTGTAACTTTCTCTTTAGCCGGTGCATTGTGCGGTGCGGTGATAACCCCAAAGCGCAAAAGAAAGCGCACAAAACCGCTTGCGCGGAAAAGAAGCTAGTTTGGCTGCGTTATTTACATAATTCTCGAAAATAATTTTGTTTATATTTGAAATTATTTTTTAATCAATATCTTGTGGTTTTTTATCAAATCGGCGTGAAATCAGTCCGTAATTTGTGGTTTTGCGGAAACAAGAGTTTACATAAAGAAAAAATTTTCTTCAAAAAAGTAAAAAAAGACTTGATTTTTTTGCTCGCGTGTAATATATTGTTACCAGTAAATCAATTATGTTAATTAATTTCCGTA
>CAYRPD010000081.1:0-6709 GCA_964426095.1 uncultured Oscillospiraceae bacterium
TGAGCAATAGACGCACGGGAAAGCGGAAAAGTTTCACGAGAGAGGAAAAATTTTATCGAATTTGTTGCCCTCTTCGGCGCAGCAAGGCCGCGCCACCTCTCCCAATGGGAGAGGCAAGAGGCGGTGGGCGGTTTTGCTCCGTTCTATTTCTTGGCTCCCCCCATTGGGGGAGCTGGCAGCCGACAGGCTGACTGAGAGGGCTTTATATGCAATTTTTGCGCTCTCTCCGCAAGGGACTAGGCCGCTTCGCGGCCGTCGCGTCACGGCTCACGCCGTGACACCTTTCCCAATGGGAGAGGCAAAAGAGGGGCAGGAAAGGGCAAGAGAGTGTTCCATGTATAATTCTCCGCGAAAGGTGGAAAAATCCCTGTGCTGTTACATATAATGTAATGGGCTATCATTTTCACGGAGTGTGAAACGCATGGTCAAACGAGGAGATATTTATTACGCCGATCTAAGCCCCGTGGTGGGCAGCGAGCAGGGCGGGATGCGCCCGGTGCTCATAGTGCAAAACGACACCGGCAACAAGCACAGCCCCACGGTTATCGCCGCGGCTATTACAAGCCAAATCGGCAAGGCGCGCCTACCCACGCACATAGAGCTGACGGCGCAATCCGTAGGCTTAAACCGCGACAGCGTGATACTGCTGGAGCAGATACGCACGATAGACAAATCCCGACTGCGCGAGCGCATGGGGCGGCTGGATGACGCGGCGATGAACGCCGTGGATAACGCCCTTGCGGTGAGCTTCGGGCTGCACTGACAAAGGAACATTATACTCCGCTCCCTGCTCATATAATCGGGCAGGGAGTTTTATAATATGCGGAGGGTGAAGAAATGGAATATCCTTTGATGATAAACGGCGAGCGGCGCGGGGCGGTGCGCGTGACGCAAGAGGGGCTGTACACCGTGTTTGAAGCCGAGGCCGAGGGAACGGAAGAAACGCCCGTGCGCCTTGCCCTTTACGGCGGCGGGGAAGAGGGCTACCTCGGCGTTATGCAGCCTTGGAGCGGCGGGATGTTCCTGTGCCGCAGGATGAGCCGCACGGAGCTGGCGAAAATGCCGCGCGAAATAGAATACGCCGCACCCGCCGGGGAAAGGCACGGCGCGCCCACCGCGCTAGATCGCCCGGAGCGTGAGCCGGAGCACACCGAGATAGAAAAATGCAAAGAGCACGAAGTAATCCCCGCCCCCGAAGCCGAACGGCGCGACACGGCGAACGAGGACGCGGACGGCGCGGGGCTTTTGTGGTTTTCGCGCCCGGACGGGACGCTGACAGCCTTTGACGGGGAGAGGAGCATAATCGCGCTGCCCACGCACGCGCCCGGCGGCAAGGGGCGCGCCGTGATACGCGAGATAAACGGGAAAAGATATATGTTATTTCGCTATTGAGAACGCGGGAAAAGCATGGTATAATATGATAATATAAAGACACATAGGGAGGACAACACCATGCAAATGACAGATTTAATAGCAAAAAAGCGTGACGGCGGGAAGCTGACGCGCGATGAGATAGAATACATGATTCAAGGCTACACGCGCGGCGAGATACCCGATTATCAGATGTCGGCCATGTGCATGGCGATATACTTTGTCGGCATGGAAAGCGATGAAATCCTCGCGCTGACGCTGGCGATGGAGCACTCCGGCGATACGCTGGATTTAAGCCCGATTGTCGGCATAAAGGGCGACAAGCACTCCACCGGCGGCGTGGGCGACAAGACGAGCCTTATCCTTTGCCCGATGGTGGCCGCGTGCGGGGTGAAAATCGCGAAGATGTCAGGCCGAGGGCTGGGGCACACGGGCGGCACGATAGATAAGCTTGAAAGCTTCCCCGGCTTTTCCACCTCGCTGACGGATGAGGAGTTTTTCAACAACGTAAATAAACTCGGCATCGCGATTATCGGCCAAACGGCAGACCTTGACCCCGCCGACAAGAAGCTTTACGCCCTGCGTGACGTGACGGGGACAGTGCCGAGTGTGCCGCTTATCGCAAGCTCTATAATGTCGAAAAAGCTCGCTTCCGGCGCGGATGTAATAGTGCTGGATGTAAAATGCGGCTCGGGCGCATTCATGAAAACCGAGGAAGAGGCGCGGGTGCTGGCCGAGACGATGGTGCAGATAGGCAAGGGCGCGGGGCGCAAGGTGGCCGCGTGCATAACGGACATGGATCAGCCGCTCGGCCGCTACGTAGGAAACGCGCTTGAGGTCAAAGAAGCGATAAGCGTGCTCAAGGGCGAGACAAAGGGTGATCTTTTGGAGCTGTGCCTAACGCTGGGAAGCTGCATTTTGACGCTCGGCGGCATGGCAAAGGATAACGCCGAGGCGCGCGTAATGCTGCAAAACGCCGTTGACAGCGGCGCGGCGCTTGAAAAGCTGGGCGATTTTATCGCCGGTCAGGGCGGCGACAGAAACGATGTTACCGACACTTCCCGTCTTCCCGCCGCGCGCGTAATCGCCGAGGCGAAAAGCCCCGTGAGCGGGTATGTGGCGCACATCGAGGCGGACGAGGTCGGCATGGTTTCAATGCACCTCGGCGGCGGGCGCGCAACCAAGGAGAGCGAAATTGACCTCTCGGTGGGCGTTATCCTGCGCAAAAAGGTGGGCGAATACGTCACTGCGGGTGAAGTGCTGGGCGAAATCCACGCGGCAAACGAAGCGGACGCGGAAAAGGCCGCCGAGGCGCTTATAGCGTGCTACGAGTTTACAGACAAGGCCGTGGAAACGCCGAAGCTTATTAAGCAAGTTATTATGTAAACCTCAATAAACAGCATTTTCGCATTACTATTATACATAAGCGAAGCAAAAATGCTTCGATAAATCATTTTATACGCACGGAGGTGGGAGAGATGAAACGGATTGCGGCGGCAGTGTGCGCGCTGGCGGTTGCGCTTTGTCTCTCCCCCGTTGCCTTTGCGGACACGGCGCTGGCAAGACCCGGCCAAGCCCAGCGCATATACATCACGACAGAGGAATTTGAAAGCTACCGCGCCGATTTTTATTTAAGCGCGGTGAGCAAGCTTGCCCGCGAGGGAGACGATTTGGCGCTGTACTTTGATTCCTCGGAGATTCTACTGCGCGGCTTTTTCGCAACGCGCGAGGAGCGGCGCGGCCTATCATTTGCAGACGGCGCTGTAATCTCCGCCGCCGATTTTGACGAAAACGGGCAATTCACCGGCAAATATCACTCCGGCTTTGCCGTGAAGAGGAGCGCGACCGAGCCGAAAACGCTCGGCACGGGCGAGAAGAAAGCAACCGTGACCGTGAAAAAGCAGCACAACATGAACGAAATCACCTCGTCCGACGGTGCGGCGGTATACGGCGCTCTGCGCGCCGCCGCCCTCGCCGCCGCCGATGAGCGCACCGCGCTCGGGTGCAGCTGGAACGACATCGACGCGATAAGCTTTGACATGGAAGCAAACGACGACGGCAGTGTGACGCTCATTAGTGAAACCACGGAATGCGCAAACGGCGTGACGATAATAAACCGCCGCCCGGACACCGTACACGCCGCCGACAGCGGCACACTTGTGCCTGTCGGGCGCGGGCGGGCAAGCCTAACTTATAAAAACGCCTTGGGCGAAGCCCTGCAAACGCTGAGCATACGCGTGACGGAAGATAAGGGCGCACTTAATATAGAATGCACCTGCCCGGAATGCGGCGGCGAGCAAGGGGCAAAGCTACATATGCTGCCCTGCGGGCATTACAGCTGTTGCATTGAGGATGAAGGCGCGCACCGCGTGGCCGAATGCAACATAGCCGGGCACTGCACCACGGACGGCGCTTCCCACGGCAAATGCTCCAACTGCTTAAAGCCCCTGTGCACCGGCAACGGCCACGGCACGGGCATATGCCAGCATGAGCACACATGGCAGCAATATTCCTACCGCTCACCCTCGGCAACCGAGCCGGGCGAATCCGTTGCAAAATGCGTAAGCTGCGGTATCACCTACTCGCAAATTCTGCCCGCAACGGGCGGCTGAGAGGGCATTTTGGCAGTATTTTGACACATACGCCGTATTTTGTGCAATTTTACCGCAATATCGTTATATATTTGGAATTAACTGTGGCGTGACAAAGCCGCAAAAATGTCGTATGATTTAACTGGATATTTGTAAACATCTTTATAATGGGAGTTGAAGCCCTGCCTGTTTTGAAGAGGTACGACATATGAGCAAGAGCAGCTTTGACCTAAAAGCAATATTGGATATTCCGCGCTGGGAGAAGATGATGGATGTGCTGGCCGCGGCTACGGGCACGGCCATTATCACCATCGA
This sequence comes from uncultured Oscillospiraceae bacterium, assembly GCA_964426095.1. Lineage (GTDB taxonomy): Bacteria > Bacillota > Clostridia > Oscillospirales > Oscillospiraceae > Limivicinus. The sequence continues at coordinate 4,278 of CAYRPD010000081.1, forward strand.
CTACAAGGGCATCCCCGTGACAAAGCACAGCATGAGGACGGAGTTTTGCTCCGTCATTCGCGAAAACCCGATATCCCGCAAGCGCTGCTACAAGTGCGACTCGCTGGCCGGGTTGGAAGCCACGCGCCTAAACCGCCCGTTCATCTACCTTTGCCACTGCGGAATCGTTGACGTTGCCGTGCCGATAATCGTGGGCAATCAGTACCTCGGCGCGCTGATGTTCGGTCAGGTGCGCCTTGCGCACGGGTCGGACGCGAAGGTGGAGCGCCTTGTGAACGAAATAAGCTCGTTTTCCGGCGAATCCGAGCACGCGGCCACCGAGCTGAAGGAGCTATACCAAAAGCTGCCCGAAATGGAGTATGACAGGATAAAAAACATCGCGGATATGCTTTTTGCGCTGGTGCAGTACATAGTAGACAAGGCCGTGGAGAACCGTGCGGAGAAAATGAGCTACGAATGGAAGCTGCGCCGTCTGCCCGGCGCGCCGCAGGACATCCCCGTGGAGATCCCGGAGCTGTCGCTGCCGGAAGAGGACGGGTACGGCAAGGAGATTAGCGCCGTGCTGAAAAACAGCCCCGTTTACCCCGCCGTGCTGTACGTTGAGGCGCATTTGAACGAGCTTATCCCCATGCAGGAAATGGCGGAGCTTTGTCACCTGAGCCGGAGCTACTTTTCGCGCCTGTTCAGGCAAGACGCGGGCGAAAACTTCACGGATTATGTAAACCGAAAGAAAATAGAGCGTGCCAAGGAGCTTTTGCGCAACAGCGCCGACAGCGTAGGCTCAATTGCGGGCGAGCTGGGCTTTGTAGACACAAGCTATTTTGTCAAGCTCTTCAAGCGCTTCGAGGGCGTTACCCCCCTTGCCTACAGAAAGCAAAAACGGTGAGATTAAGCCGCAATAAGGACACATAAAATGCGTGTTGCATATGCAACACGCTGTATTTGTTTATAAAAACGAATCAGCGTTTATCATCTTATAATAAACCGCGACAAAAACGGCGCTTATTATAATTTCGCATCTTAAATTATAATAAGGCATTATTTTTTACGTTGTTATTATAATTTCGCTTGACAAATTATAATAAGAGTAAGATAATTAAGCTGTTATTATAATTTAGAAATGTGATTAGTATTCGCGCCTACAGCGGTATAATCATCTAAGCAAGGAGTTGAAAAAATGCCGAACAGAGCAGGTCATTATATAACAAATCTCAGCGGGGAATTTGCGTATAAATCCTTTGTGCCCGCTCCCCTGCCGCCCGTGCCGCCGTTGGCGCTTTCGGGCGAGGCGCTTAATCTGCTGGTTAAGGCAAACGCCCGGCTTGCCGTGCTGGAAACGCTGGCAAATCGCATCCCGAACGTGGATCTTTTCGTGTCGATGTACGTGCGAAAAGAGGCGCTGATGAGCTCGCAAATCGAGGGAACGCAGGCAACGCTTGAAGATATTTTCGACCCCCAGCTTGAAACGAACACCAATCTCAATGTGGCGGATGTGGTAAACTACGTTAAGGCAACGAGCTATGCCGTGAAACGCTTGGAAACACTGCCCCTTTGCAATAGGTTGATACGTGAAACCCACGCCGTTTTAATGCAGGGTGTGCGCGGGCAGGAAAAGAATCCGGGCGAGTTTCGCCGCTCGCAAAACTGGATAGGCGGACAGGGCAGCACCTTAAAAAACGCAAGATACATTCCCCCCTCGCCCGATGATATGGAAGAGGCCATGTCCGCACTGGAAAAGTACATCAACGAAGAAGAGAGCGAATTGGATGTGCTTGTACAGGCGGCGCTTATCCACTATCAATTTGAAACAATCCACCCGTTTTTGGACGGAAACGGGCGCATAGGTCGCTTGCTGATAACCCTGTTTTTGTTGGAGAAAAAGGCGCTTTCAACCCCTGCGCTGTACATTTCCTACTATCTGAAAAGATACCGCATTGAATACTATGACCGCATGACGGAAGTGCGCAGAAGCGGCAATTATGAGCAGTGGGTAAGCTTTTTCCTGCAAGCCGTGCTGGAATCCGCCGATGATGCGATTGAAACAATAGACAAGCTGAGCGCGCTTCACGACAAAAACACTGCTATTATATCCGCCATGGGGCGCGCGGCCAAAAACACCATGCTGGTTTTTGAAGAGCTGGAAGCAAACCCGATTATTGAAATACGCAAGACAGCAGAGGCAATAGGCGTAACCTACTCCACCGCCGCAAACGCCGTAAAACGGCTTGAAAACGCGGGAATAATTCAGCAAAAAGCGGAAAACGGGCGAAACCGCACGTATTTGTACACGGAATATCTCGATATTCTGCGTAACGGCACATGATTTGCCGCCGTTTATACACTTTGCACAGTATAATAAACTTGACACGCATCGGAAACGGTGCGTGTTTTTGTTGTTCGGGCGGGAATTGTGAAAAGTGTACAAAATTATC
>CAYRPD010000082.1:0-3410 GCA_964426095.1 uncultured Oscillospiraceae bacterium
AATGTTAAGAACCTACCAGCCCAAGAAGCGTCAGCGCAAGAAAGAGCACGGCTTCCGCAAGAGAATGTCCACCGCGAACGGCCGCAAGGTGCTTGCCCGCCGCAGAGCAAAGGGCAGAGCCAAGCTCAGCTACTGATTTCCCGGCACGTGAGCAGGTTTTAAAAGGGAATATTTTCAGGGAGGAGCAATCCTCCCTTTAGGTGTTTCCGTTCGTTTAGGAAAAAGCATCGGTATCGGCAGGAGGAACGGCGCGCTTGAACGGCAAATGTACTTTAAAAAAGAACAGCGATTTCAGGCGGCTTTACTCCAGAGGCAAAAGCACGGTTAATGCCCATCTTGCGGTGTACTGCCGCAGGAATAACCTCGGCACGAACCGCGTCGGCTACACCGTTTCCACCAAGCTCGGCCACGCCGTTGTACGCAACCGCGTTCGCCGCCGCTTGCGCGAGATATACCGCCTCAACTCCCCCGCGCTCAAATCCGGGTGGGACATTGTGATTGTCGCAAGATCCCGCTGCGTAGGCGCGGAGTACAAAAAGCTTGAGGGCGCGTTTTTGGACGCGTGCACGAAGCTTTCTTTAATGAGGGAGTGACGAGGATATGATGAAAAAGCTTTTGCTTTGGCTCATTCGGTTTTACCGCCGGTATATTTCCCCCTCTCGTCCGCCCTGCTGTCGCTTTATCCCCACCTGCTCGCAATACGCGCTTGAGGCCGTTGAAAAGTACGGCGCTTTCAAAGGCGGCCTGCTGGCCTTTAGGCGTATTTTAAGATGCCATCCCTTTCACGGAAAGGATTATGACATCTATGACCCCGTGCCGTGAAACTCGGCGCAAATAATTAAACACTTGAGGAGAAACTATGTGGGCAGCAATTACTAAGCCTTTTGCCTGGCTCATGGTCAAGCTCTATGAGCTGACCGGTAACTACGGCTGGTCCGTCATTCTTTTTGCATTGGTCGTCAACCTTATTCTCACCCCGTTCATGGCCAAGAGCAAAAAAGGCATGATGCGCACCTCACGCCTCCAGCCCCAAATGCAGGAGCTTCAGCGCCGGCATGAGGGCAACCCCCAAAAGCTCAACCAAGAGATGCAGAAGCTCTATGCCGAAAACGGCGCAAGCCCGATGAGCGGTTGCCTTTGGTCTCTTATCCCGTTCCCCATTCTCATCGCGCTCTACTCCGTCATCCGTCAGCCTATGACGCGCATGATGTTTGTCGCGCAGGAGGTTGTGGACGCGGTGCAGGCATTCTTTGTCGATGCCGGGCTTTACACCATCCCCGCAAAGCAGGACGCATACTTTGAAATAAAGCTTGCCGACCTTGCTCACCGCCACTGGGACGAGCTTCAATCCGCCCTCTCCGGGCAGCTTGACGGCCTTTTGAACATTGACTTCAGCTTCCTCGGCCTTAACCTCGGCAACCAGCCGGAATGGAACTTCATGTTCCACACCGATTGGAGCGATGCTTCCGTTTGGCTTCCGGCGCTGGGTCTGTTCCTTATCCCGCTTATTTCCGCGTTCCTCTCTTGGGCTTCCATGAAGATTTCCTCCGCTTCTCAGCCGCAGGCAGACGCTAACGCCGCCGCCTCGATGAAGAGCATGAACATCATGATGCCCCTGATGAGCGTGTGGATTTGCTTTGTCATGCCCGCCGCCATGGGCGTTTACTGGATCGCCAACAGCGTTTTCGGCATGATCCGCGACTTCATTCTCACCAAGGTTTACACCAAGAAGCTCGACAAAGAGGACGCCGAGCGCATCGCCGCCAGAACCGAGCGCGAAAAAGAGCTTGAGGCCAAGCGCCTTGAGACCGAGCGCCTGCGCGCCGAGGGCAAAACCGAGAAGAACGTCAACACCAGCAAGAAAAAAATGCAGGCTTTTGAAAAGCAGAAGAGCGATGAGCGCAAAGCCGCGCTTGACCGCGCCGACCGTGCCGCGCGCCGCGAGCGTCTCGGCATAAAGGAAAACGAGGTTCCGCCCTCTCAAGTCGGCAACCGCCGCTATGCGCGCGGCCGCGCCTACGTTCCCGATCGCTTCACCAATCCCGAAGCTGCCGAAGAGGCCACCATCCTCGCCGCCGCCGAGTCGGAATTTGCCCCCGCAATTGACGAGAGCATTCCCGATGACGTTATGAGCGTGAGCGAAGAAGTCGCAGTTGAAGCAGTTGAAGCTGTTGAAGAGGCCGAAATCGCGGCGGAAGAGACCGCCGAATCCGGCGAAGTCGCGTCCGAGGACGAAGAGACCGCCGGCAATGAAGAATAACTAGGAGCAAGCAACATTATGATAAAAACTTTGGAAAAGTCCGGCCGCACAGAGGACGATGCAATCCTTGCGGCGCTCAAGGAGCTTGGGCTTGACCGTGACGATGTTTCGGTTGAAATTGTCACGCGCGCCAAATCCGGCTTCCTCGGCATAGGCGCGTCTCCCGCCGTTGTGCGCGTGAGCTACGAAGCTCCCGATGAGACCCCCGCACCCGCCGAAAAGGCCGCGAGCGAGGCCGTTTCCTCTGCTCCGGCAAGCGCACCCATTGACGAAAACGCCGATTATGCCGCCATTCGCGCATTCTTGACGGGGCTTCTTGACCGCATGAATGTCAAGGCCGACATTGCCATCTCCCCCCGCGATAACGGCGGGATAAACGTGGAGCTTTCCGGCAGCAACATGGGCGCTATCATAGGCCGCCGCGGCGAAACGCTTGACGCGATTCAGCATTTGACAAACTACGTTGTCAATCGCGGCAGCGACACCCACCTGCACATCAGCGTGGACGCGGAGAACTACCGCGCAAAGCGCGAGGAATCGCTCACGCATTTGGCTGAGAAGATGGCGGAAAAGGCGATAAAGTATAAGCGCAGCATGGCCTTAGAGCCGATGAACTCTTACGAGCGCCATGTTATCCACACCGCGCTTCAAAACTACGAGGGCGTTACCACCAGCTCCACCGGCGTAGAGCCGAACCGCCGCGTTGTAGTCAGCTACGTTCGCGGAGAGGACAGCCGTCCCCAGCGCTATGAACGCCGCGAGCGCGCACCGCGCCCCAACACCGCAAGCCACACCAACGCCGCCCCCGCCGCACCTACGGCAAACGGCGAAGCTCGCTCCAACAAGCCCCAGAGCCGCGAGTGGGCTTAACATCATATTATAAACTTTATGTGCTAAGCACATCGGAGGATTATCATGATATTTGAAAGTGTCAGAGACGCACTTGCCCAGCAGTTTGAAGCCGATCCCGATTCTATCACTCTGGAAACCAGCCTTATAGATGACCTCGGCGCTGATTCCCTTGATGTGGTTGAGCTTATCATGTCCCTTGAGGACGCTTTCGGCGTTTCCATCAACGATGAGGATGCCGCCCAGCTCACCACCGTGCGCAAGATAGTTGAGTATCTTGAAAAGCTGAAATAAGGCTTTT
>CAYRPD010000082.1:3510-6628 GCA_964426095.1 uncultured Oscillospiraceae bacterium
TTTTTTCTCCGGAAAGGATTTGAACGCAAAACATGATTAAAACGCTTGCAAAAAGCCTGCGTGAATACAAAAAGCCGACTGTTATCACGTTTCTTTTGATGATAGTAGAGGTTTTTATCGAGGTTTTGATACCTTTTATCACGGCAGAGCTTGTAAATATGATAAAAGCCGATGCCCCGCTCGGCACTGTAGTGAAAATAGGGCTTATACTTGTCGGGATGAGCCTTGTTTCTCTCGCGGCAGGGTCTACGGGCGGGTTCACCTGCTCCAAGGCTTCCGCCGGGTTTGCCAAAAACCTGCGGCATGATATTTTCGCGCGTATACAGGGCTTTTCCTTTGAGAATATAGATAAATTCTCAACAGCATCCCTCGTCACGCGCCTGACGACCGATATTCAAAACGTGCAAATGGCGTTTATGATGCTCATTCGCACGGCTATCCGCTCGCCGTTGATGTTCGTTTTCTCGATAGTCATGGCCTTTATAATGGGCGGCTCGCTTGCCACCGCCTTTGTTGTGGTTATCCCGGTGCTCGCTTTCGGCATGATTATCATCGCGAAGAAAGCGCTGCCCGCTTTCCGCGCGGTTTTCAAGCGCTACGACAAGCTCAATGAATCCATTGAGGAAAACGTGCGCGCGATGCGCGTGGTAAAGGGCTTCGCCCGCGAGGACTACGAGAAAGAGAAGTTCGGCAAGGCCTCCGGCAGCATTGCAAAGGACTTCACCTATGCCGAGCGCATAGTGGCGCTTAACGGCCCGCTCATGCAGCTTTGCCTTTACTTCAACATGGTGTTCATTCTCTCCGTCGGCTCGCGCATCATCGTCACGAGCGGCGGCAGCAGCATTGATGTGGGGCAAATCTCCGCCATGCTCACCTACGGCGTGCAGATTCTTATGAGCCTGATGATGATTTCGATGATTTATGTCATGCTTACGATGTCGGCAGAGAGCGCGGCGCGTATATGCGAGGTTTTGAACGAGGAAAGCTCCCTCACCAACCCCGAAAACCCGCTTTACGACATTCCCGACGGCTCTGTGGACTTTGAAAATGTCTCCTTTAAATACTCTCTCCAAGCCGAGAAATACGCCCTTTCCGATATCAATCTCCACATCGCTTCCGGGCAGACCGTGGGTATACTCGGCGGCACGGGTTCATCCAAAACCACGCTCATTCAGCTTATCTCCCGTCTATATGACACAACCGTGGGCAGTGTGAAAGTCGGCGGGCACGATGTGCGCGAATATGACCTTGACGCTCTGCGTTCGTCCGTGGCGGTGGTGTTGCAGAAAAACACGCTCTTCTCCGGCACGATTAAGGAAAACCTGCGCTGGGGCAATGCGGACGCAACCGATGAAGAGCTTATTGCCGCGTGCAAGCTCGCCCAAGCGGATGAGTTTATCCGCTCTTTCCCCGACGGGTACGACACTTATATTGAGCAGGGCGGCACAAACGTTTCCGGCGGGCAAAAGCAGCGCCTTTGCATCGCCCGCGCACTGCTGAAAAATCCCAAGATTCTTATTTTGGACGACTCTACAAGCGCTGTTGATACGCACACGGACGCGCTTATCCGCGAGGGGTTCAAGTCCTTTATCCCCAGCACAACGAAGATTATCATTGCCCAGCGTGTAGCTTCCGTGCAGGATGCGGACTTGATTATCATCATGGATAACGGCACGATTGCCGACATCGGCACGCACGATGAGCTTCTCACACGAAGCGAAATATACCGCGAGGTATACGAGCAGCAGACCACGGGAGGTGACGGCGATGAATAAGAAAACCATGCCGAAAACCGACTTTAAATCTCTCGGCCGCACGGTGAAAAAGTTCTTCGGGTACTATCCCGTACTTGCGCCGCTGACGGTGGCTTGCATACTCTTTTCTTCCATTGTCAGCTCCATTCCCTCGCTGTTCATACAAAACGTTTTGACCATAGTTGAAAAATGGGTCACTTCGAGCGATTGGGAAAGCGCCAAAGCCGAGATCACCCCGTACATTATTCTCTTGGCTTCCCTCTATGTTCTCTCTATCATAGCGCTTGTGACCTACAAGCAGCTCATGGCGATTATGACGCAGGGCTTTTTGGATAAGCTCCGCCGCGAAACCTTTGACGGGATGCAAACGCTGCCCATAAAGTATTTTGACACGCACAAGCACGGCGATATCATGAGCTATTACACCAACGATATTGACACGCTCCGCCAGCTTGTCAGCGAGGTGATGCCCGCGCTTATCCAGTCAGCCGCAATAGTGCTGACGGTGTTTTCGATTATGCTGTACTTCTCCGTGTGGCTCACGCTCGTTTTGGTTTTGGGCGTTGTGGCGATGTTCTTTGTGGCAAAGACGATAGGCGGAGGCTCGGCGAAATACTTCCTCACTGCGCAAACCACCGTTGCAAAGGCCGAGGGCTTTATGCAGGAAATGATGAACGGGCAAAAGGTCATCAAGGTGTTCTGCCATGAGGATGAAAGCATTTCCGACTTTGACAAGATAAACGAGGAGCTTTTTGACGCAAGCTTTAAGGCGCACGCCTACGCTAACTCCCTCGGCCCTATCATCGGCAACATCGGCAATGTTCTTTACGTTATAATCGCGCTTGTGGGCGGTGTGCTAATGCTGCTGCGTGTTCCGAATATCAGCCTTTCCGGCTTTGCGCTGGATGTGACGGTGCTCGTGCCGTTTTTGAATATGGCAAAGCAGTTCACCGGCAACGTGAACCAGCTTTCGCAGCAGATTAACGCCGTTGTAATGGCCGCCGCCGGTGCGCAGCGTCTCTTCTCGCTCATCGACCAGCCCGCCGAGGCTGATAACGGCTACGTTACCCTCGTCAATGCCGACATTGCCCCCGACGGCACAATCACTGAGACCGACTGCCGCACAGGCCGCTGGGCGTGGCGACACCCGCACGGGGACGGCACGCTCACCTACACCGAGCTTCGCGGCGATGTGCGCATGGTGGAAGTGGATTTTGCCTACGAAGAGGGCAAGGACGTGCTGCACGATGTTTCCGTGTACGCAGAGCCAGGTCAAAAAGTCGCCTTTGTGGGCGCAACGGGCGCAGGCAAAACCACCATCACAAACCTTATCAACCGCTTCTATGACATTGCCGACGGCCAAA
>CAYRPD010000083.1:0-6552 GCA_964426095.1 uncultured Oscillospiraceae bacterium
GATATCAAGCTGGCAATGTCCGAAACGTGGCCGCAGACGGGTACAGATATTGTTGATAGCGGCAGATTGCGAAACAGCATTTCACATGAGGTTTTCGGCGATTCGCAGGAGCTTCAAGTCGGCTCAAACAAAGAATACGCTGTGTATGTTCACGAGGGCACGGGCGAATATGCAATCAACGGGGGAACGCCTAAAAAGCGTTGGGTGTATCAAGACAAGGCGACCGGCCAATACCGCATAGGCACACCGCAAAAGCCGCGCCGCTTCATCAAGGAAACGATAGAAAAAAACATCAACGATTATAAGGAAATCATAAAAGAATACCTGAGCAAATGAAAACCGGCTCACAACGAAAGTTGTGGGCTGATTTTTTTATGCTTTGCCACTACCTAGTGGCACGGGCGCGAAAAAAGCGGGTAAAATCATACTAAAGGATAATGCCGCGAGGGACTGCGGCGCTATCTCCATTTTAAGGGCGAGGGACTGCCCCCAAAGGAAAATGGTAATGGCAATCACAAGAAATTTTTTTAGTTTTTTTCAAATTTACTGTTGACAAACGTGTATCAATGTGTTATTGTACTAATCGCTTAATACAGAAACACAAGGAGGTGTGTAGATGGAATGGCAATTTGACAACAGTATGCCGATATATACACAGCTTGTTGATAAGATAAAGCTGGCGATAGTATCGGGCGAATACGCCCCGGGGCAGAGGTTGCCGGGCGTGCGGGAGCTGGCCGCCGAGGCGGGCGTGAACCCGAACACCATGCAAAGGGCATTTGCGGAGCTGGAGCGGCTGGAGCTTGTTTACACCCAGCGCAACAGCGGTAGATTCGTTACGGAGGACACGAAAGTGGTAAACAGCACAAAGGAGACGCTTGCGAAAGAGAGCGTGCGCTCGTTTATGAGCGCGATGCAGCGCATAGGCTACACCAAAGACGACATTATCAAGCTGCTTGAAAGCAGCGAAAGGGAGGACAGCAATGGCAATACTTGAATGCAAAGAGCTCACCAAGCGCTACGGCAATATAGCGGCGCTCAACAACGTGAGCATAAAAATCGAGCCGGGGCGCGTGGTAGGGCTTTTAGGGCCGAACGGCAGCGGCAAAACCACACTCATTAAGCTTGTAAACGGGCTTTTAAGCCCGAACGCGGGCGAGATAAGCATTTGCGGCAACGCACCCGGCGTGGAGAGCAAGGCGATAGTGAGCTATCTGCCGGACAAAACGCATTTGCCCGAATGGATGAGCACGGAAAAGCTCATGGATATGTACGAGGATTTCTACGCGGACTTTGACCGCGCCCGTTGCAGTGAAATGCTCGCGCGTCTCAACCTTGACCCCAAGCAGCGCTTACAGCAGATGAGCAAGGGCACAAAGGAAAAGGTTCAGCTTATCATGGTGATGAGCCGCAAGGCAAAGCTTTACCTGCTGGATGAGCCGATAGGCGGCGTTGACCCCGCCACGCGGGATTTCATCCTCGACACGATAATCAAAAACTATGACCCGGATGCGGCGGTGGTGATTTCCACGCACCTTATAAGCGATGTGGAAAACGTGCTGGACGAGGTTATATTTGTGGATAAAGGCAACATCGTGCTTCAAGACAGCGTGGACGCGCTGCGCGAGGCGCACGGGAAGAGCGTGGATGCGCTTTTCAGGGAGGTATTCAAATGCTAGGAAAACTTATTAACCATGAATTTCGCGCAACGAGGCGCGTAATGCTGCCGCTGCTGGCGGCGGTGCTGCTGCTGGCGGCACTGGCGGGGTACTCGGCCGTCAAGCTGGACGGAGAAGTGGAGTACAAAATCCTTGATGTGCTCTTCTTGCTGCTGCTTATAGGGTTTGTTGTGTGCGTTATCGCGATATGCGTGATGTGCGTTGTGATGATGATAGAGCGCTTTTACAAAAACCTGCTCGGGCGTGAGGGCTATCTGATGTTCACCCTGCCCGTGAGCGTGGATGCGCTCGTGTGGGCAAAGCTTATAGTGTCGTTTATATGGTTTGTCGTGACCGGGATAGCCTTGCTGTTCGCCATGCTCATTATGGGTACGGTCAGCGCGGCGGTTGCCCTTGACGCGGAAACCATCAGCCGCCTGTGGCAGGGGACTGTTGACCTTGTGGAGCTTATGGGCGCGGGGCATCTCGCGGGGTATGCATTGGAGCTTATTGTGCTGTTTTTCGTCACCTCGTGCGCACTCTGCCTTAAATTCTACCTCGCTATGGCGATAGGCCAGTGCTTTGCAAACCGGAAGCTGCTGTGGAGCGTGGTGGCGTTCTTCGCGATAAGCATTGCAATGTCGCTCCTTTCTACGCTCGGCGCAAGCATTCTTATCTCGTTTGACTTCAACACGTTTTTTGATTCGTTCCTTTCTTCAATGCCTAATATGCAGGCGGCGAAAACGGCCGTACACCTTGCGTTTGTCGGCATGGCGGTGCTGGGTGCAATTCAAGGCGCGGTATACTACATACCCACGACCCTGCTTTTGAAGAAAAAGCTCAATTTGGCTTGAGAAAAAAAGCTTTGAAATCCGCGTGAAAATTTGATATAATATCATACACAACGAGTGGCATATCTGCGTAAAACCGGTTGCAGATATGCCGCTTGTTTTGTTTTTAAATATCTACTCAGAAACGGAGATTTAACCAAACCATGCAAAATTCCAACCAAAGCTTGGGCACTGCACCCCTCGGAAAGCTCATGCGGCAGTACGCCGTGCCGTGCATTATTTCGCTGCTTGTCGGCGCGCTTTATAACATCGTTGACCAAATTTTCATTGCCAATGCCGACTATCTCGGCTCTTACGGCAACGCGGCGAACACCGTTGTGTTCCCGCTGACGGTGGTGGCACTGGGAATCGCGGTGATGATAGGGGACGGGTGCTGTGCGTTTGTCAGCATTGCCCTAGGCTCGGGAAAGCACGAGGACGCGCACCGCGCTGTCGGCAATTCAATCGTCCTTTGCATTGCGTCAAGCCTTGTGCTGACGGCGGTGTACTTAATCTTTGCTGAGCCTATCCTCGCCTTTTTCGGCGCAACCGTGAACGAGGAAACCCACGCGCTTTCTAAGGAGTATTTTTTCTATATCACCCTCGGCATTCCCTTTTATATGTTCGGCCAAGCGATGAACCCCGTCATCCGCAGTGACGGCAGTCCCAAGTTTGCCATGATATCCACCGTGGCGGGCGCGATTACAAACGTTGTGCTCGACCCCATATTTATCTACGCCTTTCATTGGGGTATGATGGGCGCGGCGGTTGCCACGGTGATAGGGCAGGTGTTGACGGCGGCGATGAGCGCGCATTATATCGCGCATATGAAAGCCGTGAAGCTTGAAAAGGCGAGCTTTCGCTTAGATAAGAAGCTGGACGGGCGCTTTCTCTCGCTCGGTTTGACGAGCTTTCTTGCGCAGATTTCGCTCGTTATCTCAATGGCGGCGGTGCAAAATACCTGCATGAAATATTCTGCCGTGGACGCGGTATTTTCCCAAACGGAATATGCGCAGATTCCGCTTGCCGTGCTGGGGATAGTGATGAAGTTTTTCCAAATCGCTATTTCCGTTGCGATAGGTATGGCGGCGGGGTGCATTCCCGTGGCGGGGTATAACCTCGGCGCGGGTAAACGCGAGCGCGCCAAGGCGCTTTTCACGCGCCTGCTCCTTGCCGAGCTTGCCGTGGGCGCAGTCGCGCTTATAATAGTTGAGGCGTTCCCCTTGCAGCTTGCGCAGCTTTTCGGCGCGCGCAACGAGAGCGAGTATTATTCCGCGTTTGCCGTCAAGTGCTTTAGAACCTATCTTTGTCTCATGCCGCTTGCCACGGTGAATAAGGGCACATTTATCTATCTTCAAGCCTTGGGTAAGGCGCTTGCGTCCACCGTGGTTTCGATGACGAGGGAGATTGTTTTCGGCGTGTTTTTGCCGATTATTTTGCCTCTTTTCATGGGGCTGGACGGGCTTTTGTGGTCGTTCCCGCTGGCGGATATACTCACGTTTATAATAGCCGCTTTCTTCATACGCGCAACCTATAAGGAACTTTCCGAATAAGAAAAAGCCGCCGTCCTGAGCTATGGGACGGCGGCTTTTGCGGGGTTTTTTCGATTTTGGAATAATCTATATAGAGGAAGTAATGATTCAGTCAAGCTCCGAGGTCGAGTTGAGAATTTCGCCCGTGCGGGCATCTATTATGTATTCCCAATCCATGCCGAAGGTGTCGATTTCAACATCGTACCACGCGGTGTAGTGGTTCTTTTCAAATTCGGATTCTATCTTTTTTATAGAGGTCAAGTCCACGCCGGAGTCGGCAACGGCGATATCCTCGGCGCTGCGACGGCCTATGTAAGTGGTGGTGTGCTGCCAAATGAAAAACCCGCCGATTGCCGCGCCTGCAAGCACGAGCACGAGAAGTATTATCAAAACGGTTTTCAATGCTTTTTTCATTTCCTGTTCTCCCTTCGATTTTTCCTTTACGGGAAGATGATAATATGTTATTTTAAGAAAAGAATTAAGAAAAACGCAAATTCTTAAAACTTCCCTTAATCTTTCGGATTAGTATTAAAACACAATATGCTTGCGGCGGGGAGAATAACATGAGAATACTTGTGGTAGAGGACGAAAAAAACCTCAACAGAATAATCACCGAGGCGATGGCGGACGAGGGCTACAGCGTGGATAGCTGCTTTAACGGGGCGGACGCGCTTGATTACGCCCTGACCTCGGTATACGATGTGATGATACTTGACATTATGCTTCCGAAAATGGACGGGCTGGAGCTTGTGCGGCGGCTGAGAGAGCGGGGCAACAACACGCCGGTGCTCTTCCTCACGGCGCGCGACAGCGTTTCCGACCGTGTGGAGGGCTTGGAGAGCGGGGGAGATTATTACCTCACAAAGCCCTTTGATTTTCAGGAGCTTATAGCAGTTGTACACGTTATGACGCGAAAGTATACCGGCAACCGCTCCAATGTCTACACTGTCGGTGACCTGACGCTGGATGTTTCCGCCCGCACGGCAGAGCGCGCCGGGAAGAGCATAGACCTTACGCAAAAGGAATATGCGCTCTTGGAGTACATGGTGCGCAATCGCGGCGTGGTTTTGTCGCGCGAGATGATAGAAAATAACCTCTGGAATTACGACTACGAGGGCGGCACGAACGTAGTGGATGTATATGTGGGGTATCTGCGCAAGAAAATGGACACGGGTTTTGACACGAAGCTTATCCACACCGTGTGGGGCACGGGCTGGGTGCTGAGAGAGGAGTGAAAAGAGCGTGTCGGCAAAGCTGAGAGTGACGCTGTGGGTCACGTTGATGATGCTGATGATGTCGGCGATGGTGCTGGTTTTCATACTCGTTATAAACGGTAATGCGGTCACGGATGACCCGGCCGGGCGGCTTGTGACCGAGGTGCTTGACAGCGCAAACGATATTGAGTTTGACCGGGGCAGCTTCGAGTGGGACGATTTGAAAGCCTATAAGCACGGGGTGTACTGCGCCTATTACAGCGAAAGCGGCGAGTGCCTTTACGGCGCAGTGCCGGAGGCGTGGGCGCTGGATATGCCATTTGAGGCGAATCTGCTTCGCACGGCGGACACGCCCGGCGGGACGATATATGTTTATGATGCCTATGTCGATATGGAGATTACGGCGCTTTGGGTGCGCGGGACGATATCGGCTGAACCCGGCTCGCGTGTGATGCACGTTATACTTATTCTTATGTGTACGCTGCTCCCGGTGCTTTTGGCGCTTTCGATAGGCGGCGGCTGGCTCATTGCGTGGGGCGCATTTCGCCCGATGGAGAAGATTATAGACGCGGCCAACAGCATTTCCGACGGGGATGATATGTCCCGCCGCGTCAATATGCGCCGAGGGCCGAGCGAAATGAAGCGCCTTGCCGCGTCCTTTGATAAAATGCTCTCGCGCTTGGAGCAGTCCTTTATCTCCGAGCGGCAGTTTGCCTCGGACGCTTCTCACGAGCTGAGAACGCCGATAACCGTCATCCTTGCCGAGTGCGACCGCGCGCGGAGAAAGAATAAAACGCGCGAGGACTTTTTGGGGTCTATCGCCGTTATTGAGGAGCAGGGGCGCGGCATGAGCGAGCTTGTGCAGTCGCTTTTGAGCCTTACCCGTATGCAGCAGGGGACGGATCGCTACCCCATGCGCCGGGCGAATTTGAGCGAATTTGTGGAATCCTGCTGCGGGGAGTTTATCCCCTCGGATGCGCGCGGCATCCGCCTTGAAACGGACATTGCCCCCGGCGTTGAGTGCGAATATAACCACGCGCTTATGTCGCGCGTGGTGCAAAATCTTTTGCAAAATGCGTATAAATACGGGCGGGAGAACGGCAATATTACCGTGAAGCTGAGCGCGGAGGGGAATAACGCCGTGCTCACCGTCAGCGATGACGGAATAGGGATTGCGAAAGAGGAACAGGAGTACATTTGGCAGCGCTTTTGGCAGGCGGACGCTTCGCGCGGCGAGGACGGCGGCAGCGGGCTGGGGCTTGCCATGGTGAAAGAGATAACGGAGTTTCACGGCGGCACGGTCTCGGTTGAAAGCGAA
>CAYRPD010000084.1:0-1553 GCA_964426095.1 uncultured Oscillospiraceae bacterium
GTCGGTATCGTCTGCAAGGACATCCTCGGCAATGTCGGCGGCATCATCGCCCTGCTCGGCGTTATCGTTCTCCCCATCACCTCCGGCGACACCGCTCTTCGCGGCCTGCGTCTGACCCTCGCCGACACTCTGCACATCGACCAGAGCACCAACGGCAAGCGTCTTGCTCTCTCCGCCGTTATCTTCGCTCTCGTTGCTGCCATCCTCGTATGGGCAAAGACCAATGCTTCGGGCTTCAACACCCTGTGGCGTTACTTCGCATGGTCCAACCAGACCCTGTCCCTGTTCGCTTTCGCCTGCATCGCAGTTTGGATGTTCCGCAACGGCAAGGGCAAGTTCTCTTGGATTCCCATGATCCCCGGCTGCTTCTATGCCTTCGTCACCATGACCTACATCATGAACGCTCACATCGGCTTCAACCTGCCCTGGACTGCCGCTTACATAGTCGGCGCTGTGTTCGCAGTGGCTTATGTCTGTGTCGTTGTTTGGTTCGGCAAGAAGACCGCCAACAAGGAAATCTCCGCCGCCTAATCGCGCCGAGGGAAATCCTAAAGCACATACAATGTAATATGAGACGCGCGGCTTCGCCGCGCGTCTTTTTGCGCCTATACGGCAAGGATTTTGTCTTTACATCGAAATGGGCTTGGGGTATAATGCAGGTATAGAAATGCTTGAAATTGCCCGGAAATCAGAAAGGCAACAGCCATGAAAAAACGGAAAAGAACAATTAAACGCGTGGCGCTGTGTATATGCGCGGTGCTGGTGCTGGCGCTGTTTACGAGCTTCGGCGCGGCGCGGTACTCTTCGCGCGCGAATGACGCGGC
Source organism: uncultured Oscillospiraceae bacterium (assembly GCA_964426095.1). Lineage (GTDB taxonomy): Bacteria > Bacillota > Clostridia > Oscillospirales > Oscillospiraceae > Limivicinus. Next base: position 825 of record CAYRPD010000084.1, read on the forward strand.
CGCAAACGGCGCGGACAATGCCGACAGCGCGGAGATATCCGCCGGGTTGAACACCGCCGACCCCGCCGCGCTTGAAGAGAAGAAAACCGAGCTTGCGCAAAACGCCGCGTCCGGCGAGCCGATAGACCGGCAAAACGAGCTTCAAGCGGCCAAGCGCGCGAATGCGGACGCTGTGGCGTGGCTGGTGATTCCGGGGGCGGATGTGGATAACGCCGTTATGCAGAGCACGGACAATGCGCATTATTTACAGCTGGACGAGCTGGGGAATTACTCCGAGTGGGGCTGTTATTATGCCGACTGCCGGGATAATTTCACCTCGCGCGCGGACTTGGTGAAAAACACGGTCATCTACGGCCACTCGCAAAGCGACTGTGACGAGGTCAACGGCCAACGCTTTACCAAGCTCCATAGGTTCACGGATGCCGCATTTGTGCAGGAGAATCCGTACATTTTCCTCTCCGTAGACGGCGAGGATATGGTGTTTGAGATTGCGGCGGTGTTTTTCACCGATGTGGCGTTTGATTATATAAATCCCGACCCTGCGGCCTTGGGCGGAACAACGTTTTTCGATACGGTTTCCGCCGCCAACTGGCTGGAGACCTCGTCCGGCGCACTCACGGCGGACGACACGATTTTGACGCTCTCCACCTGCTGCCGCAAGTACGATGTCAACAATTTGGGGCATCACCGCCTTGTGGTTATGGCGCGTTTGCTCGAAAACGGCGCACC
>CAYRPD010000084.1:1653-3958 GCA_964426095.1 uncultured Oscillospiraceae bacterium
TAGAAGTCGTAGCCCTCGATGCGGGCGATGCCGTAGTAATCGGCCATGTATTGGTTGACCCAGTCGAGCGGAGAGGGGAAGGTCATGGAATAGGCCACGGAGTATTTTGTGGTGGCGTAGAGATACGGCAGGCGCACCTCGTCCTCGCCCGCGTCAATCGCCGCGAGCACGGAAGCCTCGTTTACCTTGAACTGGGCGAAGGTGGACGTGATATCCGCCACGCCCAAAACGGCGAAGTACAAAAGCGCCGTGCACAAAAGCGCGGCAAAGCAGCGAAACGCAACCTTGTATTTTCCCTTTGCCAGCTCCAAAAGCGTGACAGCGTTCGCCATGACGAGGTACACTAAAGCCGGGGCGGCGCAACGATCGGGGAAGATGCGCGCGAGCACCATCACACCCACGGCGCAGAGAAAGCCGAGGAAAAACACTGCGCTTGCAGCAATTTTCTTTAAATCCGCATGATTAATAATGCACAGCGTGAGCGAAACGACATACAGCCCTATCCCCGGCGCAAAGCGAAGGAAGAACGCCATCATGTTGGTAAAACCGATATAGAGGCTCACGAAGCTCTCCGAGGAGCTTTTCACGCCAAGCTCGGCCGAGCGCGTGGCCATAAATAATAGCCCCGCGAAACTCGCTACAGTCCCCGCAATATAAACCCAGTTGACGCGCCGTTTCCCGCACAGGGGCGAAAAGCGCACAAGCAGCATGAACACCGCCGAGAGTAAAAATGCCGCCGTGGATGCCGTCTCCTGAAAAGCGCCGCACAAAAATGCGAGCACGATAAACCCGATTTTCTTCACTGCGCCTTTCATTTCCCGCCCGTCAAAGAAGAGCACAAAGTACGGCAGGAGAAAAACGAGGTTTGCCGCAATCGCCCAAAGGTAGTTGATTGACCCGTCGAGCCAGAGATAAACCTCGCCTGCGGCGGGCGTGAACACCCAAAGCGCGGCGAAAACGAGGATATAGCCCCACGCGCTCCCTTTAAGCTCGCCGAAGCCGACATAGCGCACCACAAGCGCTATAAGCGCAAGAAAAAGGGCCGAGTTAATGACGTTAAAAAGCATTTTGGGCAGCATTTCAAAAAGTTGAACCAAGGAATGCGCAACCAAGCGGTCGTTCAAAACCTCGGCATGGGCTTTCATAGACGGTGCGATATCAGCAATATTCTTTAAAAGCGCACCATTATCCACGCGGAAATGATAATAAAAATCATCGGCCTGATACGGCGTGAGGCAGTTACAAAGCAGCATGAAAATGAAAATCACGGCGGCGGCAATGTAAAAGCCCTTGCGAGAGGAGAGAAGCTTCATCGAAGTAAACTTCTTTTCCGACAAATTACGACATAATTTCACCCTACATTATAGATAAAAATCCCTCTCTTTTCAAGGGCTAATTCGCTGCCGGGCGGGATGTAACACACCGTGTCCGCGCGCACGCGCTCCGCCGTGCGCAGTACGGCGGCGGCAAAGCCGGTGTCATCGGTGCGTGTATCGCTTATGAGCGCGGCGAGAGATGCGTACAGCGCGCGCTCGTCAACGGGCGTAAGGGACAGGCAAGCGCGCATTTCGGCGACAACGAGTATATTTCCCTGCCGCAGTAAGCGCGCGGCAACGCCGGAAGCGAGGGCAGCCGTGTCGCAAATGAGCACGGCGCGGCGGGGCATGGCGGCTTGTGCGGGGACTTTACGTGCGCTCTCGGCGTGAGCGGCGGAAAGCGCGGCGAGGAGCGCCGCTTCTTCTCGCTCAATGCGGCGGGGTGAGGTGCAGGCCGGGAGCGTGAGCGCGCAGTGCCTATAAAGCCACGGCAAATCCCCCGTCAGCGCCGGGTTGGGCACGGCAGAGTTGAGGGTGAGCGCGGTCGCGAACGCGTCAGCGGAGCGATTCCGCCGCCGAAGCGCGGCGGAAAGCGCGTCCCAGTCGTATTTTACGTTGAGCGCTTCTTCCGCGCGGCGAAGAAGTGCGTCAAGCTCCGGGGGAGCAGAATCCGCCGCGCGCGTGAGCGTGAGCGATGAAAGCGCGGCAAGGTCGGGATAGCTGTCCGGGACGGCGGGGTGTATGTACGCGCGGATGAGCGCGGTATAAAGGGCTGTAAGCTCCGCAAGCGGTACGGCGGTAACGCCGGGGAAGCCGGAGAAAAGCTCCGGCGGGAGAGGGTCAGTATAAAAGAGCGCGCCGTGCGGCGGTTTGGTCGTGGGTGTGAGCGCGTCAGCGAGCTTCCCGGCTGAGAAAAGGAGACGGCGGGTAAAGTCGGCGCACATGAGGTGCGCGGCGCGTAAAGGCGCACCGTGCAGGGCGTGCGTTTC
>CAYRPD010000084.1:4058-6546 GCA_964426095.1 uncultured Oscillospiraceae bacterium
CACTCTCCTATCTCGGTATAAGCAAATTATACGCGACACGGCGCGAGAATCAAGAAAACCCTGTCGAACGGTGCGGCGGGGTTGAAAACTTGCAAAAAGTGCGGTATAATAAGGCGAAAAGAAAGGGCGTGAAGCATATTACGGAAGAGAAAACCTTTGCCCGTGAGGGGTATTTGGACGAAAATTATCACTATTTTCACCTGCGCGATACGGCGGGGCAGGAGCGGGATTTCCACTTTCACGAGTTTGACAAGATAGTGCTTTTGATATCGGGGAGCGTGGAGTACGCGGTGGAAAATGAGCTTTATACCCTCGCGCCGTGGGATGTGCTTTTGGTGCGCCACCACACGATACACAAGGCCATTATAGATAAATCCGCGCCGTATGAGCGCATTATAATCTACCTTGACAGGCGGTTTTTTGATACGCTCATGCCGGATGCGCACTTGACGGAGTGCTTTGAGCGCGCGGACAAGAGCGCGCAGTATCTCCTCACGCCGGGAGAGCGGGAGCGCGAGGAAATCAGCGCGCAATTGGCGGCTATAGAGCGGAGCTTAGAGGACACTTTGCCCGGCGCGCAAGCGCTGCGCGATACGCTGATGATACAGCTTTTGATAATGATAAACCGCCTCTCGCTCGCGTCTCCCGAAGCGGCGGCCAAGAAGCTTGACGGGAAGATTGAGCAGACGCTGTCCTATATAAACGAAAACCTCGCCGGGGAGCTGAGCGTGGACGCGCTTGCCGCGCGCGTTTACCTGAGCCGCTATCACTTTATGCGCCTGTTCAAAGCCCAAACGGGCAGCACCGTGCACGCCTATATCCGCCAAAAGCGGCTCATGTACGCCGCGCGCTTAATCCGAGAGGGCGTGAATGCGAACAAGGCCGCGTCCGACTGCGGCTTTGCCGATTATTCCACGTTCCACCGCGCTTTTAAAGAAAGCTTCGGCGTAAGCCCCGGTCAACTCAAAAGATAGCACGGAAAAATAACCGAAAAGCAAGAAAAAAGGGCAAAAAACACTTGACAAACAAGGAAAAAACGGTATAATTATATGGCCTGTCAATGGGTACAGGCATCCTTGCTCCTCCCACGGAGGAGGGGCCATTAGACCAAAAGGAGGTGCAACCATGGCAAAAGCAAGCGAAAAGTACGAAGTAATGTACATCATCAACCCCAACTTCACTGAGGAAGAGACCGCAGCTGTTGTTGAGAAGTTCAAGGCACTTGTTGAGGCAAATGGTACTCTGGAAGAGTTGGAGGAAATGGGCAAGCGCAAGCTCGCTTATGAAATCAACTACATTTCCGAGGGCTACTACGTGCTGATGAAGTTCACCAGCGGCGCTGATTTCCCCGCAGAGCTTGACCGCGTTCTCGGCATTACCGACGGTATCCTGCGTCGTTTGATCACCCTGCGCGCAGAGTAAGGAGAGCGAGTTATGCTTAATCACATTGTTATTATGGGTCGTTTGACGAGGGATCCGGAATTACGGTACACCCAGTCGCAGACCCCCGTGGCGTCTTTCACGCTGGCTGTTGACCGCGATTTCGCGTCTCGCGACAGCGGCGAAAAGCAGACCGATTTTATCGACTGCGTTGCATGGCGTCAGACAGCCGAGTTTGTCAACAAGTATTTCTCCAAGGGCAGCATGGCAGTCGTCTCCGGGCGGCTCCAGCTTCGCGATTGGACCGACCGCGAGGGCGGCAAGCGCCGCAGTGCGGAAGTAGTTGCTGACAACATCTATTTCGGCGAGAGCCGCCGCCGCGACGGCGACTCCGGCAACAACACCTCTTCCCACGCCGCATATTCCTACGAACCGCCCAAGACGAGCGCACCCGCGCCCTCTTCCGCGTTCGCGGAGCTTGACGACGGCGACGAGGAGCTGCCGTTCTAATTGAGGAAACATCTAACAGACCATAATCGGCTCTCGACGGTTCGTTCGTTGTTTCCCGTGTGACTTAGGATGTGTCGGGCGTATCAGCGCCGACAGTCGTCCGCAAAATCTAACAGGAGGAATCAGCTATGGCTTTCGATAAGAACAACCCCAAAAACCGCAAGCGCAGAAAAGTTTGCCAGTTCTGTGTCGACAAGGCTACGTCCATCGACTATAAGGACACCGCGAAGCTCCGCCGCTATCTCTCCGAGCGCAGCAAGATCCTGCCTCGCCGCACTACCGGCGTTTGCGCTATGCATCAGCGCGAGCTCACCGAGGCAATAAAGAGATCCCGTCAGATCGCTCTTCTGCCTTACGTGACCGATTGATTTAATTGAATAAAAAACTCCGACGGATTTGTTGCAGATTGATAAGGCAGGATAGAAACTTATCACATCTGTGGCATTGCAAAGGAAAGAAATTAGGCTTTGACTTAGAAGGTCAGAGCCTTTTTCTTTTGCAATAAGATTTGCACATTCGTCTTTTGATTCGACTTGATTTATAATTAAAACATCAAAATCAAGGAGGTTAATTATGACAACATTATTTGAACAACAAG
>CAYRPD010000085.1:0-2000 GCA_964426095.1 uncultured Oscillospiraceae bacterium
TCCTCCAAAATCTCCATAACGGTCAAAAGCTGCTCGCGTGTGACGTAAGGCGAGGGCTTATTCTCCCTTGCGCACTGCACAAAGTGCTTCAGCTCGTTATAATACCACCCGCAGGGCGGGACATTCACGCCCGTGGAGATTTTAACCTCGTCCTCGGTGTCGTAAACCTTAGGTTCATGCCCGAAGCGGTAGGCCGTAAGGCGCTCGCCGTCATTTATGAGCATACCGTTTTCAAAGTATACGCGCCAACGCGCTGTCCAAGGAATGTCGGCATTGAACCACGCGGCCTCGCCCATCACGTTGAGCTTGCCGTAATTGTAGCTGACGCGAAACTGCTCCGGGTAGTCCTTATCCTCGCCGCGGCAGGAAGTGAACGTGAAATCATCGGGCTTGCCGAAGAGAGAGACGATGATATCAAGGTCATGGATGTGCAGGTCATACGGCAAAAGGCCGGACTTTTTCTCGTCAAAGAGCCAGCCGCCGGAAGCCCAGCCGGGGCAGGCGGAAAGGCGCTCAAAGCAAGCGTCCAACGGCTTGCCGAACTCCCCGCTCTGCACCGCGTCACGCAGGAAACCCACTTCCTTTGTGAATTGCAGCACCTGCGCGATATAAAGCTGTACGCCGCGCTTTTCGGCCTCGTTGAGCATCTCTTCCGCATCGCGGACACTCAGCGCAATCGGCTTTTCGCATATCGTGTGCTTAGAAAGCGACAGGCTTTCCATAACCATGTCATGGTGGGTGTAGGTCGGGGTGCAGATATCGACTATATCAATATCACAAGCGGAAACCATGGCCGTAATCGTGTCGAAGCACGGCACGCCCCACTCCGCCGCCGTAGCCTTGGCGCGCTCGGAATGCCCCACAACGGCGGCAACCTCCGCCCCGTCAAGGCGGCAGATGTTCGCATAATGCACCTTGCCCATGCCGCCCACGCCGACAAGGCCGATTTTCATTGTTCTTTCGTTTTCCATAATCAAAGCTCAAAGCCCTGCGCGCGCAGGTATTCCGCCGAGGCCATAACGGCCTTGTTCACCTCGTCCAAATCCTTAGGCCCTGCCTGGGTAAACTCAATCTCAATGGAGTAGGGGCTCATATTGTCCGCCTCGTCCATGAGCTTGAAGAGCGTCGGAAACTCCACATAGCCCTCGCCCAGTGCGGGGAAGTTCCATTCCTTGTGCCCGCCCGCTTTTTCTTTAAGATGAACGTAGCCTATCTTATCCATGCAAGCGGCAAAGTCCTCCGGCACATTGACATCGCCGTAGAATATGGCGTTTGCCGTGTCGTAGTTGATGAGCACGCGCTCAGACCCTACGCGCTCCACAATGTCCTTGAGCACCGCGCCCGTGCCGTGGTCGCCGTGGACTTCCAGCACAAGCTTCATGTCGTACTTTTCAAGGTACTTCACCAAGCCCTTGATATGCTCGGCCACAACATCGTTTGAGGCCACGGCATTGTCCTTCAAATGCGCCTCGCCTATGGAAGAGACGATGTACTCGCTGCCGAAGAAGTGCGCCAAGCGCATATTATCCACAAAGTCGCCTATACGCTCGGTATCCATGAGGTTGGTGTGGCCGCTCGTGGCAAAGGGGATAAGGCCGTTTTCCTCTAAAAGATCCTGCACCTCAAGCGCGCGCTTAAAGCTCTGGTCGGGGAACACGTGCTCCGTCCAGCCCTTGGTCGCGGTAAGCTCGATGTACTTAAACCCGGCGGCCTTAATGCCCGCCACGGCCTCTTCTATGGAAAAGCCGTGATAGCAGTTGGAGTTGACGGCAATGATGCGTTTTTTCATCTTTCAACACCTCTCAGGTCATGATGAAGTTATCAAGATAGCGCTTGGAAAGGCGAATAGACTTCAAAATGTCCTCGCGGCAGCTTTCAAACGCCTTGTCCTCAACCTCGATAACGGCGCAGCCGTTGAAGCGGATATCGTTAAGCGCGGAGACAAACGCCGCCCAGTCCACATCGCCGAGGCCGGGGATTTTCGGGCTCATGTAGTCCAG
>CAYRPD010000085.1:2100-6360 GCA_964426095.1 uncultured Oscillospiraceae bacterium
CCGAAGAGCATGGGGCAGTTTTCAATCGCAACCTTAACGCCGTTTTCCTCGGCAAGCGCGATTATGCCCGGCCAAATCTCCTTGAAAAGCTCAATATTCTCGTCCACGGTCTTGTGCTGGTCGCGGCCGATGAAGGTCGTCACCATGCCGACACCGAGCTTGTTGGAGGCCTTTATAAGCGCTTTAAGGTGCGCTATCGCGGCATTGCGCTTTCCCTCGTCCGCGTCCATGGTGTTGGGGTAGAACGCGAGAGAGGAGATTGTCATCCCCTTTGCGGCGACATAGTCGGTCACGTACTTTGCGTAAGCATCGTCTTCCAAAACGCGCTCCGCGTCAATGTGGCTGACACCGGCATAGCGGCGCTCGGCCTTGCCCGCCGGCCAGCAGGCAACTTCTAAGCATTCAAAGCCCATTTCGGCGGCCGTGTCAACTGCTTCTTCAAAGCTCCAGCCGTCCAAAATCGCAGTAAGCAAACCAAATTTGAACATAGTATAAGCTCCTTTACATATTTTCGGGTATCTCCACGCTCTTGCCAAGCTCGGAGGATTCTATGGACGCAAACACCGCGCGCATCGCCGCCAAGGCCGATTCGCCGGAAATCTCCGGAGCGCGGTCATTTTTAAGGCAGTCTATCCAAAGGTCGATAACGCCGGACTTGGTCTGATTATCGTTAGTTTGGATCTGCTCTACATCGAACATGGCCTTAGTGCCGTCTTTGTAAATGACAACAATGGAGTGCGCGGGGTCATCGTATATGCGCATAATGCCCTCTGTGCCGTAAAGCACGGTGGAGTTATCCTCTGCGCCGTAGAAAGTCCAGCTCGCGGTCATCGTGCCGAATATGCCGCCGGAAAGCTCGTAAATGCAAACGGCATTGTCGTCCACGCCGATAAGCTCCCCGTCCGCGCCGCGCTTATCAAGCGTGGTAAGGCGGGCAGTCGTGCGCACTACGCGCTGACCGGTGAGGTAATGGATAAGGTCGGTTTTATGTACGCCGAGGTCGGCCATCGCGCCCATTGCCGCGCGCTTTTTGTCGAAAAACCAAGTGTTGTTGCCCGGCTCAATGCTCCAGGTCTCCGGCCCGCCGTGGCCGAACGTGGTGCGGAAGCTCACAATGCGGCCGATTTCGCCCGCGTCAATGAGCGCCTTGGCTTTCATGTGCGCCTTGGCAAGGCGCTGGTTGTGGCCTATCATGAGGTACTTCCCGCTCTCCTTGGCCGCCGCTACCATCGCTTCGCAATCCTCAAGCGTGGTGGCCATCGGCTTTTCGCACAGCACGTGCTTGCCCGCTTTAAGCGCCTTTACGGTAAGCTCGGCATGGGCATAGTTTGCCGCGCAAACGCTCACAGCGTCAATTTCCTTATCGGCCAAAAGCTCCTCGGCAGTGTCGTAAACCTTGCCGCCGTATTTTTCGGCCATGGCCTCGCTGCGCACGCGCTTGGGGTTGAAAAACGCCGCCAGCTCGCAGTCGGGGTTGGCCGCATACTCCGGAATATGTCTCACCTGCGCGATTTTGCCGCAGCCGAGTACGCCAATCTTTATCATGTTGTGACCTCCTTAGGGTACTTTTTTATTAATTACAATCAGCGCGAGGAGATAGCTCTCCTCGCGCCGTGATTTCCGAAGAGGCTTAAACCGTCTCTTTCTTTTGCAGCAACACTGCGAATATGATTATTGCGCCCTTGATAGCGTCGCACAGGAAGGTGGGAACGCCGACAGAGTTGAGAACGTTGTTCATAACGCCCATGATAAGCATACCTATGAACGCACCGAACAAGCTGCCCTTGCCGCCGGCCATGCTCGTCCCGCCGACGACAACCGCGGCGATAGCGTCCATTTCATAGCCGGAACCGGCGTTGGCAAAGTCCATAGAGCCGATACGCGCCACGTAGATTATCGCGCCGATAGCGCACATCACGCCGCCGAGGGCATAGATATGGCGCTTTACGCGGTTAACGTTGATGCCGGAGAGCTTTGCCGCACGCTCGTTAGAGCCGATAGCGATAGTCTGACGGCCAAAGGCGGTCTTTTTGAAGATGATGTACATTATCACGACTATCACAAGCCAGTAGATAATCGGGAGGATTATCTGCCCGCCTATCTTGGCAGAAGCGATAAGCTTGAAGTCGTTGGGGATTTTGGGGTTAAAGGTCTTGGTAAGCTGCTGCGTGACGGAGCGGAAAATTTTCATCGTGCCGAGAGTGGCGATGAACGGGGGGAGCTTGCCGTAGGCCACGAGAGAGCCGTTGAGCGTGCCGAGGATATAACCGGCAATCAAAATAGCCACAATCGCAATGGCGTAAGCCGGTGCACCCGTGATGCCCATACCGGCGAGCAAGCCGTTTGCCGGGTCAATGAGGTACATCAGCAGCGCGCCGAGCGCACACAGCATAGAGCCGACGCTCAAATCAATGCCGCCGGAAATGATGATAAAGCACATACCCAGCGCGATAACACCCGCATAGGTGTTGTTTCTCAGAATATTGAGCCACGCCATGCCCATCTTGCCGAACATCCCGGCGAACGAGCCTGCGTTAATCCCCATGACAACGGCTTGGATAATAACCATCACCAAAAGGGCAAAAAGGGTTGAAACTACATCGTTTTTCGCCCACAGCGCCTTTATCTTCGCGCCGAAAGAGGCATTGTTGTCTATCTTTTTTGCTTCCATTTTCGTTTCCTCTCCTTAGTTCTGCTTGCCGCCCGTGGCAAGATACATGATGTTATGCTCGGTCATATCCTCGCCCGCGACTTCGCCCGTAATATGCCCGTGGAAGAGCACCAAGCTCCTGTCGCAAACGCGGATTATCTCCTGCGCCTCCGAGGAGAGGACTATCACGGCCACGCCCTCGGCTGCAAGGCGGTGGATAATGCCGTAGATTTCCTCTTTCGCGCCGACATCCACGCCCTGCGTGGGGTTATCGAGAATGAGCACCTTCGGCTCGCTCATAAGCCACTTTGCCAGCACAACCTTCTGCTGGTTGCCGCCGGAAAGGCTTGTAATGGGGTCGGCCTTGTCGCCCATTTTGATTTTCAGCTCATCCGTCTGCTTGGAGAAAAGCTCATCTTGCTTTTTAAAGTCGATAAACAGCTTGTGCTTTTTCATCTTCGGCAGCTCCACGATAGAGCCGTTGTCGATTATCGACATATCCTTGAGTATGGCGTTTTCCTTGCGGTTACGCGGAAGATAGGCAATGCCCGCATCCAGCGCTTGGTTGGTGCTTGTTATATGTACCTGCTCTCCGCAAAGAGTGACCGTGCCTTTATAAGCATTGCCCATTGCGCCGAAAACCGCTTGGAAAAGCTCGCTTCGCCCGTCGCCGAGAAGCCCCGTCACGCCGAGCACCTCGCCCGCGCGCACCGTGAGGGAAATATCCTCAAAGTTCTGTCCGTCGGAAAGCCCCTCAAGCTTCAGCACTTCATCGCCGAGCTTGATATCGCGCTTGAGGGTATCGGTGTTGACCTCGTGCCCTACCATATAGGCGGCAAGCTTTTTCGTGTCCGTTTCGCTTACCTTGCCCTCGGCCACCATGTGCCCGTCACGCAAGACGGTGTAGCGGTCGCAAATCTCCATAACCTCGCCGAGCTTGTGGGAGATGAAGATTATGCCCACGCCCTGCTCGCGCAGAGTGCGCATCATGGCGAATACGCGCTGAATCTCCGGCTCTGTGAGAGAGGTGGTCGGCTCGTCCATTATGATAACGGAAGCTTCCTGCATGAGCGCGCGGCAGATTTCGACAATCTGCTTATAAGATGCGTCCAAGTCGCGCACCATGGTGCGCGGGTCAAGGTCGATGTTCATCTTTTCAAAGAGCGCCGCTGTCTTTGCCTGCATATCCTTTGCGTCAAGGAACAAGCCCTTGGTCTGCAAATGCGTGATGAACATATTTTCGTATATGCTCAGGTCGTTTATGAGGTTCAGCTCCTGATGAATGAAGCCGATGCCCGCATCGAGCGAATCCACCGGGGAAAGGAAGCTGCGTTCCTCGCCGTCAATGACGATTTTGCCCTTGTCCGCTTGGTGTACGCCGCCCAAGATATTCATCAGCGTGGATTTACCCGCGCCGTTTTCACCGAGCAGCGCGCAAATTTCGCCTCCGGCGAGCTTAAAGTCTACATCCTCCAAAACGTTGTTCGCGCCGAAGGATTTGTAGATGTTTTGCATGGAGAGGTTCAAGTTATCACATCCAGTTCCGTTTTGCCGTGCAGATTCGGCAGTTTTATATTATATCACATTCTGCACAGAACCGGCGACATATT
>CAYRPD010000086.1:0-6275 GCA_964426095.1 uncultured Oscillospiraceae bacterium
GTTTGGGCTTCGTGGGTGACGAACTGCACCACGTAATCGGCAAAGCGGCGGGTGGCGGGGCCGGCCTTATCGCCCGCGGCGATGGCAAGGCCGATGGTGCGCTTGGCTTCCGGGATTACGGGCAGGACGCGCACGCGCTCCGTGCGCCCTTTGAGCAGAAGCTCCGGCATAATGCTCATGCCGAGGCCGTTTTCAACCATGGCGATAATGGCATAGTCATCCTTGGTGTAAAAACGGACATTGGGCTTCACCCCGGCGCTCTCCAAGGCGCGGCGAGAGTCCTGGTCGGAGCTTTCCAAGAGGCTTATAAACGGCTCATTTTCGCACTCGGTCAGAGGAAAGCGCGGGTAGCTTTCATAGCGGCTGCCGAGGGGCAGGACAGCAAGCAGCCTATCTTCCATGAGCGGGATGCACTCGCATTTGACCTCGCACGGGACATTGACAAAGCCGATATCCACGCTCCCGTCCATGAGCCACTGCTCAACATCGTGATAGTCCCCGTTTTTCAATACGACATCCACCTGCGGAAAGTCGCGCTGGAACGCCTTTAGCACACCCGGCAGCCAATGCACGGCAACGGATGTAAACGCGCCGACGCGCACCGTGCCCATATTCAAGCCGCTGATATCGGCGGCGGTTTGGGCAAGCTGCTCGGCACTGCTCAAGAGATTGCGCACGGCGGGCATGAGCTTTTCGCCCTCGGTGGTCAGATACACCCCGGCGCGGCTGCGCTTGATGAGCGCAAAGCCCAGCTCCCGCTCCAAGGTGTCTATAATATGGCTGACGGCGGACTGCGTACAGCCGAGCTTCTCCCCCGCTCTCGTGAAGCTTCCCAGCTCCAAAACGGTCATAAGCGCCTGATACTGAGCAAGCGTTGTCATAGCATCGTGTCTCCTTTTTGCGTTATATGAATTATTTTCATCTTACCATGAGCTTAATTATATTATGTTATATTATAACGAAAAAAAGCGATTTTTCAAGTCTTTTCGGAATTTTTTCTCTTGCGCGGTGAAGAAAAAAAGCTATAATTAGAAGCGTTCAAAATGAAAAAGAGAGGAAACTCAAAATGTTTAACACAGCAACAATCTGCATTCTCATCTCCGTGGTTGTATACCTCGTGGGAATGCTCATCATCGGATTTATTTACTCGAAGAACTCCACGTCCGAGGATTTCTATCTCGGCGGACGCAAGCTCGGCCCTATAGTGACGGCTATGAGCACGGAGGCTTCGGACATGAGCGCGTATCTTCTCATGGGTGTGCCGGGGCTGGCGTTCTTCTGCGGCGTGGCCGAGGCAGGGTGGACGGCGATCGGCCTTTGCATAGGCACTTACCTCAACTGGCTCATCGTGGCAAAGCGTTTGCACCGCTATTCCATTAAATTAAACGCCATCACCGTGCCGGACTTTTTATCGCTGCGCTTTCGCGACAAAACCAAGCTCATCGAAACCATCGGCGCGTTGACGGTTATCATTTTCTTTGTTCCCTACACCGCTTCCGGCTTTGCCGCGTGCGGCAAGCTTTTCAACAGCCTTTTCGGGTTTGACTATATGCCGTCGATGATAATCTCGGCGATAGTAATCGTGGCCTACTGCGCCACGGGCGGATTCATGGCCGCGTCCGTGACGAGCCTTATCCAAGGCTTTGTTATGACGATAGCGCTTATAATCGTGCTCATTTTCGGCGTACACACCGCCGGGGGCTGGGATGTCGTTTGGGCGAACGCAAAGGCGCTGCCCGGCTACCTCAGCTTCACTTCCAGCACCGACATCGTTGCGGGCGGCGTGACGAGCTACAACGGGCTGAAAATTCTCTCTACGCTGGCTTGGGGGCTGGGCTACTTCGGTATGCCGCACGTGCTGATTCACTTTATGGCCGCAAAGAGCGAAGATAAGCTCACTTTCTCCCGCCGCATGGCGACCATTTGGGTTATCATTTCTCTGGGCGTTGCCGTTATCATCGGCATCATCGGCTACAGCATGGTTAAGGCCGGGGCGCTTGCAATCCCCGCTTCCGAGGCCGAGGCCGAAAACCTCATCGTAAACTCTGCGGCACTCCTTTCCACCAAGAACGCAGGTCTTGCACTTGTTGCGGGCGTTATAATCGCGGGTATTCTCGCCGCGACCATGTCCACCGCCGATGCTCAGCTCTTGGGCGCAGCTTCCGGCGTGACGCACAACTTACTCAACAACGTTTTGGGTCTCAAGCTTGACGATAAGAAATCCATGCTCATCGCACGTATCACCGTGGTTATCGTGGCTATTCTCGGCGTTATCTTTGCCGCCGACCCCAACAGCTCCATTTTCCGCGTTGTATCGTTCGCGTGGGCGGGCTTCGGCGCAACGTTCGGCCCGGTTATGCTGTTCTCTTTGTTCTGGAAGCGCTGCAACTACCAAGGCGCTATCGCGGGCATGATTTCGGGCGCTGCGACCGTGTTCATTTGGAAATACCTCGTTGCTCCGCTGGGCGGCATACTCTCTATATATGAGCTTCTGCCTGCATTCGTGGTGTCTTCTATCTTCATCGTGGTTGTCAGCCTTTGCACCAAAGCTCCCGAAAAGGAAATCGTGGAGATATTTGAGAGCGTAAACGCGTAATATTCACTCCTAACTTTTCATACCCACACACCGAGAGGTGCGGATTTAATACGAATCCGCACCTCTTGAGTTTTTTGTTATTTTGTTAGACAACGCAAAACATATATGCTATAATTGCCGTATCATCTCATGGAGGCTTTTATTATGTGTATGTCCTCTCGCCGTGCTTTCCTCCGGGCGTTTATTGCGCTTTTTATTCTCTCGCTTGCCGTGCTTTCCGCTTGCGGCGCAAGCGCCCCCGCCGAAACTCCCGCGCCGGAAACGCCCTCACCCTCGCCCACGCCCGCCGTGGCCGAGCTGGCGCTGACGGGTGGAGAAAAGCTTGACTGGCCGTGCGGCATTCCGTTTGAAGAGTCGGGCTACGCGGCGCAGTCCCCCACGGGGCAGGACATAACAGGCGAAGTCAAGGTTACGGGCGAAGTGGACTGGATGACCCCCGGGCGAATATGAGCTAACATACACCGTGCGTCAAGGCAAGGCAGAGCAGGCAAAAGCAAAAAGACTTGTAAGCGTGAACGCCGTGGGCTACCCGGAAGTAAAGGCAACAGACGGTAAAGTTTTATACCTCACCTTTGACGACGGGCCGAGCGAATACACCCCGATGCTTTTAGAAATGCTGGAACGGCACAACGCCAAGGCCACATTCTTCGTAATAACGGGCAACAACAAGTATCTTGACACGCTCCTGCCCGAAATCTACGCCGCCGGGCATTCCGTGGGCATACACGCGCAAAACCACGAGTACGATGTGCTGTATTCCGGCTCCGAATACTACTTAAACGACCTCAACGCCGCGCGGCAACGCGTATACGAGCTGACGGGGGAATACGTGAATCTTTGCCGCTTCCCCGGCGGCAGCGCCACGGCCTATTATAAGCTCAACAACCGCGAAGAGGGCGCTTGGGACACCGTAACGGCGCAGCTTGAACGCATGGGCATACAGTATGTTGACTGGAACATCAACCCCGAAAACAGCATAAACAGCGGCGTGAGCGTGGTAAACTCCGTGAAGCTCTTTTCACAGAAATACGACACTCCCCTGCCGCTTCAGCACGACACGCGCCTATACAGCGTAAAGGCCGTGGAGGACATTTTGATATGGGGCGATGAAAACGGCTACACCTTCCTCGGCCTCGACACGAGTGTACCGCCGGTACATTCATACTAACACAGCTATCTAAGCGCGCGAACGCAAATTCGCGTGCTTTTTCTATGTTTTATTAGACTTTGAGGCGCGGATATGGTATTATAAAGTCAGCATATTCACGAAAGGGTCTTTTTAATGAAGCTGACGCGTACAAAACGCAATATTATATACACTCTCCTCTTTTTGCTCTCGGCCTTTTTGGGGGCGTTTTTCTTCTCGGAGACTACCTCGCCGTTCTACTCTGACTGGGGGTACGACTCCGCGATGTTCCAAACCATCGGAAAGTATTGGGCAGAGGGTGTGCTGCCGTATGTGGGGCTGTTCGACCACAAAGGGCCGATAATCTTCTTCATAAACGCGGTGGGCTACGCCATTGCCGGGCGGACGGGCGTATTCATATTGCAGGTTATCTTCCTCGCCGTGACGGAAGCGCTTGCATACAAGCTTTTGCGCACGGCCTTTTCTGAGCGCGTTTCACTCCCCGCAGCGCTCTTGCTGCCCGTTATCCTGGCCGCGAACTGGACAGAGGGCAACACCACCGAGGAATACATACTCCCGCTTTTATTCGCGTCCTATCTCTTCATGCAAAAATGGTGCTGTAAAGCAGAGAACGGCGAATTTAACCACGCGCCGCGCGGGGCGTTCATCTACGGGCTGACCTTTGCCTTTGCACTTTTAACGCGCGTGACAAACGCACTCGGCGTATGCTTGGGCGTGGCGTTCATCGTGATAACTCTCATAGCAAAAAAACAGTGGAAAAACCTATTTGAAAACGCCGGGGCGTTTATCCTCGGCGCGGCAGCACTGATTGCCCCGTTCTGCATTTACTTTGCCGCGCACGGGGCGCTTTATGAAATGTGGTACGGGATGCTACTATTTAACCTTGACTACTCTGCCGCGTCCGGCACGGAGCTTAAAAGCCTATTAAATCAGCTCATTCTCTTTAGGCGCAACATCGCGGGCTGGTGCTTGGTGTTTGCGGCGATTTGGGGGCTTTTCTTCAAAAAGCGCGGTCGCATTACGAGCGCATTTTGGCTGATAATCGCGCTTATCAACACGCTTTTCCTCTACACGCTCAACGATTACGCGCATTACGGGATTTGCCTTTTGCCGTTTGCGTACCTATCTTTGACGGAGCTTAAAAGCAGCGCACTTGAGGAAAAACGCATAAAGCTTTCGGGCGCGGCGGCTGTCGCGATGGCGGCGGTGCTGTTGATAAGCTGCTCGGCGAAGATAATAAAGGACAAAACCGTGGTGTACCCGCCGCAGTCCCGCGAGGACTACGGGGACGATTATATGCCGCTGCTTGCTATGATACCGGAGGATGAGCGCGAGAGCTTCATCGCGTTTGACTGCCCAAGGCGGCTGTATCTCCAAAGCGGGCTGAAACCGTCATTCAGATTCTTCACGCTACAGCAATGGATGAGCGTGAACAGCGAGAAATTCGCCGAGATGCTGCACACGGAGTTTGAAGAGAGCAACGTAAAATGGGTGTTGACCTTTGAGCTTTATGATGTTCCCCTTGTGACGACAGACATTATAAACGAAAAATATACGCACATTGCAAGCTCCGAGTACGGGATATATTCACTGTACCGCTTAAATGAATAAACGAATCGAACCCCCGAAAGAATCAAAGCTTTCGGGGGTTCGACTAACATCAATCTTCTTTTTTCTCTTCGTAGCTTATCTTGTAGGTAAATACTATATTGACTAAAGACAGCCCTGCCGCCGTGGCGATAAGTGCGGCTTCAAAGCTGAAAGGCAAAAAGCTTCTGAGAAGAAACACAACCGCAAGGGCGACAACGTCCACGGCCATGTGCGCAACGTTCATAGACATGACGGCATTTTGCGTGCCCTTGGCGAGAGCGCTTTTGGTGATGCGGCTATTTATAAAAGCGGCGAGCGCGCCCCAAAGAAGCCCCACTACCGCGCCGATTGCATACTTCATAGAGAAATCCTCCGTTCGGTTTTCTTATAAACTAATAATAACACAAAACGCACGAAATGCAAAGGCAAAAATCAACAGAACGGGGCAAGAGAGCGATAAATACCATAACAAAAAGTCCACTCATAAAGAGCGGACTTTTTGCGGTTATGCGATTAATTATAATTACTCGTTGATGCCGATAACAACACCGGAACCGACAGTGCGGCCACCCTCACGGATAGCGAAACGCAGACCGTTCTCGATAGCGATCGGGGTGATGAGCTCAACGTCCATATCAACGTTGTCGCCGGGCATGCACATCTCTACGCCTTCGGGGAGAGAGATAACGCCGGTAACGTCAGTGGTACGGAAGTAGAACTGGGGACGGTAGTTGTTGAAGAACGGGGTGTGACGGCCGCCTTCGTCCTTGGACAGAACGTAGACCTGACCCTTGAACTTGGTGTGGGGGTGAATGGTCTTGGGAGCGGCGAGAACCTGGCCACGCTCAACGGACTTCTTGTCGATACCACGGAGGAGGCAACCGACATTGTCGCCGGCCTCGGCGTACTCGAGGGTCTTGTGGAACATCTCGGTGCCGGTGA
>CAYRPD010000087.1:0-6255 GCA_964426095.1 uncultured Oscillospiraceae bacterium
TACTTGCGGCTTTAAAAAGACCCTCAAAAGTGTCTGCCGCAAGCCCATATTGCCGAGCGAAGAGGAGCTGGACGCAAATCCCCGCTCGCGCAGTGCAAAGCTTCGCGTTGCGGAGCGAGTATAGGTAGATGAAAAGAGTTTCAAATGCGCTTTTCGTGCTCGTGCTCTTCGCTTTTTCGGCAAGCCTTGCGGTGCTGTCGCTCTTTGCGTCAATTAAGCTTGCCGCGCTTAACGATACCGCCGCAAAGCTGACAAAGAGCATTACCGAGCTTACGGAGGAGAATGCCGCGCTTTTGGCGGCAACCGAGAAAACCGTGAGCATGGAAGAGCTGGAGCGCTACGCTCTCGATACGCTCGGTATGTGCCGCTGTACGCCCGAGCAGATAGAAGTACTTAATATAAACGATTATATAGCCTGACATAGTTGGATAAGCCGCGTAATATACTTAATGCAATAATACTTTTGCGCGGGAGAATGCCATGTCAGACATGAATAAAAGTTCCGGCTGCCGATACGAACCGAGCAGGCAAATGCTGCGCCGCACTCTGTTTTTAATGGCAGTGTGCGGTGTAGGTGCATTTGCGGTGCTTTTGGCAAGGCTTTATAAACTGCAAATTATAGACCACAGCTATTATGAAGACCTCGCCATACGCCAGCAACTTCGCGAAGCGCCCACCTCGGCCGCGCGCGGTGTAATTTATGATACAAACATGAACCCCCTTGCCGTCAGTGCATCGGTGGATAATGTCTTTTTAAGCCCGGCAGAGATAGAAATGTACGGCGAGGATAAAGAGCTTATCGCCGATAAGCTCTCTGAAATACTGGGGCTTGACCGATGTGATATACTGGATAAGGCAAACCAAAAAGGCTCGTGGTATGTCACTGTTGCCCGCAAGCTTGAAAGCGATAAGGCCGATGAGGTGCGCAGGTTCAAAACCGAGTACGGCCTACGCGGTGTGCGCTTGGAAACGGACACTAAGCGTTATTACCCCAATTCCTCTCTTGCCTGTCATCTAATTGGCTTTGTCGGCACGGATAATTACGGCCTTGAGGGAATAGAAGCGCAGTATAATACCGCCCTTGCCGGAACAACGGGGAAAACCGTCCGCGCGACAAACGCCTACGGCACGGAGCTTTTGTTTTCCCGCTTTGAAGAATATACCCCCGGCGAGGACGGCTGTGATATAATCACCACGATAGATTCAACCATACAATACTACGTGGAAAAGCACCTCAAACAAGCCGTTGCGGATTACGACATTCAAAACGGCGCAGGCGCGATTGCAATGGATGTTAACACCGGTGCAATCTTGGCTATGGCATCTTTGGACGGGTATGACCTTAATAATTTCCTCGATGTAAGCGATGAAGCACGCGCGGCGATAGAAAGCGCCGAGAGCGAGGAAGAAGCAAACGCGCTCTTAAAAAGCGCCCAACAGCGCCAATGGCGCAATAAGGCGCTGTCCGACACCTATGAGCCGGGCTCTACTTTCAAGATTATCACGCTTGCAATGGCGCTTGAAGAGGGCAAAGTGGGCTTGAATGATGGTTTTTACTGCCCCGGCACGGTGAATGTGCTCGGCAGGACTAATCCCATCCGTTGTTGGAAATACGGCGGCCACGGCTCGCAAACGCTTACGCAGGCGGTACAGCATTCCTGTAATGTCGCCTTTGTCAACATCGGCCAACGCGTCGGCGCGGAGACCTTTTATGATTACTGCGACCGCTTCGGCTTTCTGAATCTCAGTGAGGATAGGGACGCGAACCTGACTGCAACCACCGGCATTGACCTTGCCGGGGAAAGCGGCAGCATATGGTGGAGCAGGAATACATTCTGTTCGGAGAAAAACCTATCTCAGCTTGCGGCGGCCTCGTTCGGCCAAACCTTTACCATTACGCCCCTACAGCTCATAACAGCCGTGAGCGCTTGCGTAAACGGCGGGCGGCTAATGCAGCCGTATGTCGTGCGCGGTATGCTTTCCGCTGACGGCAACACCGCGTATGAGCACAGCGCGCAAACCGTGCGTCAGGTTATCAGCGAGGAAACAAGCGCAAAGCTAAGAGAGATTCTCGAAAAGGTAGTGGGCGACCCTGAGGACGGCACGGGACGCAACGCCGCTGTGAGCGGCTACCGCATCGGCGGCAAAACTGGGACGAGTGAAAAAGTGAGCTTGGAAGCGAAAACCGGGCAAAAGGAGTATATAGTTTCCTTTGTCGGCTTTGCCCCGGCCAATGACCCGAAAATTGCGGTGCTTGTGTTTCTTGATACGCCGTCTGATAAATCCGGCGTATACATAAGCGGCGGGCAAATGGCCGCGCCCGTAGTCGGGCGCATGATGGCGGATATTCTTCCCTATATGGGCGTAGAGCCTGAAAAGGACGGGGAGACCGCCGAGGCGACTATGCCCCTTGTGCTTGATTTGCCCCTTGATAAGGCCGCCGCGGCTGTGCTTGACGCAGGGCTTACTTACCGCACGATAGGGCAGGGCAACACCGTGACAAATCAGCTGCCCTATTCCGGCACGAGCTTGGCTTCCGGCAGTCAGATTATACTTTATTTGGGCGCTACACCCTCTCAGCAAGTCGAAACCGTGCCGGAGCTTAGCGGAATGAGCTACGCCGAGGCGCGCGATACGCTTTCTTATTACGGGATATATATACGCACATCCAGCCCCGTCACCGATGCGGATAAACAAACCGTCAGCGCGCAGAGTGTTGCGCCCGGTGCGTTGGCCGCACACGGCACGGCGATAGAAGTGAGCTTAGTTGATAATGATGAGGCTATGCTCGGAAGATATTAATGCAATATAACGACAACGGAGGATAGATATGAAGCTGCGTGATTTGATAAAGGAGCTTGAAGTGCTTGAATGCACGGCGGATTTAGATACCGACATTTCGGGCGTGAGCTATGATTCGCGCGTAACCGAGCCGGGCGATTTATTCGTTGCCATTAAGGGCTTTGAAAGCGACGGGCATAAGTTCATTCCCAAGGCCGTGGAAAAGGGCGCGGCGGTTATTCTCTGCGAGGATTCGCCTGAAAACGGCGCGGCCTATGTCCGCATTAAGGACTGCCGCAAGGGGCTTGCCCTCGTCAGCCGTGAGTTTTTCGGCAATCCCGCATCTAAAATGACACTCATCGGCATTACCGGCACAAGCGGCAAGACCACATCCTCTTATCTCATAAAGCACCTTTTGGAAACCAAGCTCGGCGCAAAGGTCGGCCTTATAGGTACAAACGGAAATATGATAGGGGAGGAGCATCTGCATTCCGAGCATACCACCCCCGAAAGCTACGAGCTTAATAAGCTCTTTTGCGCGATGTTAGAGGCGGGCTGTACCCATGTCGTAATGGAAGTGTCGTCCCACGCACTTGCGCTTGAACGCGTGGCGGGGATTCACTTTGATGTGGCGGAGTACACAAATCTCTCGCAGGATCATCTTGACCTGCACGGGACAATGCAGGAGTACGCCGAGGCAAAGCGGCTTTTGTTCTCTCGTTGTACAACGGGCTGCTTTAATGCAGATGATGAATATACAAAGTTTATGCTTGAGGGCGCAACGTGCAAGGCTATAACATTTTCGGCAGAGACGGATAACGCCGATGTAACGGCAAAGGATATCCGCATGAGCGCGTCCGGCGTTCGCTTTGCGGCGGTATATAATAATGAGCTTGCTTTGACAAAGCTCGCTATCCCCGGTATATTTTCCGTACACAACGCCCTCGGTGCAATTTCCGTGGGCTTAGCGCTGGGAATAAGCTTGGCGGACTGCTGTGATGCCATGACCACGGCAAAGGGCGTTAAAGGCCGCGTGGAGCTTGTGCCGACGGACGGGGATTATAACATTATAATTGACTATTCCCATAAGCCCGGCGCGCTGGAAACCGTATTAAAGACCCTGCGCCCCGTTACGCGCGGCAGGCTCGTTTGCCTTTTCGGTTGCGGCGGTGACAGAGATCGCTTAAAGCGGCCTATCATGGGCGCAATTGCCGCGGATAACTCCGATTTTGTGATTGTTACGAGCGATAACCCACGCACGGAAGAGCCGATGTCAATCATAAAAGAGATTACGGCGGGCATGAAATCCAAGCGCACGCCGAAAAAAGTTATCTGCGACAGGGTAGAGGCTATACATTGGGCTATTGACAATGCCTGCTCCGGTGATGTAATATTATTAGCCGGAAAAGGACACGAGGATTATCAGATAGTGGGGCATGAAAAGCACCACATGGACGAAAGAGAAATCGTGGCCGATTGGCTTGAAGAGAGAAAGAACCGCTCTTAACCGCCGCTTTTCCTCAAAAAAGACCTTGTTTGGAGTATTATAATGACGATAAAGCTTATTACCGCCTTTGTTCTTGCGTTTTTGTTCGCCTCGGCGTTCGGTAAATTCTATATTCCGTGGCTGCGCAAGCAAAAGGCCGGGCAAGAAATAAAATCCAACGGCCCTACTTGGCATATGTCGAAATCCGGCACGCCCACAATGGGCGGTGTGATGTTTATAGCCGCTGTTATATTCGTGTGCCTCACTGTCGGCTTTGACGGTATGCTGCACGGCGATTATGTACACATTTTTGTGCTGCTCTTCGCCCTTGCGTTCGGCGCAATCGGCTTTTTGGATGACTGGGAAAAGCTCAAGAAAAAACAAAACCTCGGCCTTACTGCGAAGATGAAGTTTTTGCTTCAGCTTGCCGCCGCGCTGGTGTTTGTTCTTTTAATGCGTGAGCTGGGCTTTGTCACTTCGGATTTATATATACCGTTTTTCAATAAAACCGTGTTTGTCCCGGAATGGCTCTATTTTATATTCGCGTCCTTTGTCATTGTCGGCACGGTTAACGCCGTCAACATCACGGACGGCATTGACGGCCTTGCCGCCGGTACGAGCATACCCGTGTTTTTCTTCTTCGTTGCCGTCACGTTCCTATGGGGCGAGAATTATTTGGAGCTTGGTATATTCGCTTCCGCTCTTGTCGGCGGGCTTTTAGGATTTTTGATTTATAACTTCAACCCCGCCAAGTGCTTCATGGGCGATACAGGCTCGCTCTTCCTCGGCGGCGCAGTCGCGGCGCTTGCCTTTGCTTACGATATGCCGCTTATCCTTATAACCCTCGGCATTATCTATATTATCGAAACCTTGTCCGACATCATACAGGTGTCCTACTTCAAGCTTACTCACGGTAAACGTATCTTCCGCATGGCTCCTTTCCACCACCACCTTGAAATGGGCGGTTGGACGGGAAAGAAGTGGAAAGAGCGTGAACTTTTTGTTCTTTTTACCGGCATATCTCTGACCTTTGCCGTCATATCATTTATTGGGGTGTTTCAGCGTTATCCCCTCTGATATGAGATTTTGACGTTAAGTCGGGGAGGTGGGAAAATGCGTTATGAAAGCGCCCGCCTCGCCGACTTTTCCGCTGTTTCGGGAAAGCCGCGCCGACGCGGGTTTGATATGACTTTTTTTCTTTTGGTTGTGGTGTTGCTGACGCTCGGCGTAATTATGGTGCTCTCGTCCAGCTATGCCCGCGCCTACTATGACCCCGGCAACATCACGGGCGGCAACGCCGTTTATTATTTCATCCGTCAGCTCTTATTTGCCCTTTTGGGTGTATGCGCCATGCTTTTTGCCTCGTGCATCCCGATGGTCTTTTATCGGCGAACGGCTTTCTATTTTCTCGGCACTGTGCTGGTTTTGCTGCTGCTTGTCCCGTTTGTCGGCGTGAAAGCTAACGGCGCGCGGCGTTGGCTCGGCGTGGGCGGGCTGACGGTACAGCCCTCGGAGCTGGCGAAACTCGCGGTTATAATCTCATTTTCCGCGCTCATTTGCCGTATGCGCGGCAAAATGCGCGCCTTTCGCTACGGCATTTTGCCGTTCGGCGCTATCTTGCTTGTAGTGGTCGGGCTTCTTATCTTAGAGCCGCATTTTTCCGCTTCGATTATTATAATTGCGATAGGCGCTGTTATGCTTTTTATCGGCGGGGTAGGGCTTGGCTGGTTTATAGCGGCGTTTTCCGTTGTCGGCACGGCGCTTGCCGTGATACTTATGTTTTTCCCCTATGCTTCAAACCGCATCAGCACGTGGCGTGACCCGTTTTCAAGCTCTTCCGATGAGGGGTATCAAATCGTCCAGTCGCTTTATTCCATAGGCTCCGGCGGGCTTACCGGGCTGGGGCTGGGCGGCAGTCGGCAAAAGTTTCTCTATCTTCCCGAAGAGCATAATGATTTTATCTTTTCCGTTGTCTGCGAAGAGCTTGG
>CAYRPD010000088.1:0-6227 GCA_964426095.1 uncultured Oscillospiraceae bacterium
TCGTAATCCGCCGTATCGACTCCGACCTCAAGCACATCCTTGAAAAGTACACCCACGTTGACGATGTCGAGCTCATCTACTGCGGCGGCGATGACCTCATTGCCGCAGCTCGCGAGCAGTGGAACGACGGCTCCAACACCCTGTGCATTGCGCCGGGCAAGATAGTTGTCTACCAGCGTAACGATGTCACCAACGAAATCCTCAACAAGCATGGCCTGACCGTTCTCGAAATGCCTTCCGCAGAGCTCTCTCGCGGTCGCGGCGGTCCGAGATGTATGTCCATGCCGCTCATCAGAGCCGAGTAATTAAATCCGTTAAGTAATTTTGCTTAAGAATATCCCAACCCCATAACCTATACATTATTTAAGGAGGATAAAAACACTATGGGAGTTAACATCAGAGGCCGCAGCTTTCTCACTCTTCTTGACTTCACCCCCGCAGAAATAAACTACCTCATTGACCTTTCCGCTGAATTTAAGCGCATGAAGGCCAACGGCGTGGAGCACAAGTTCCTCACCGATAAGCAGGTTGTTCTGCTTTTTGAAAAGACCTCTACCCGTACCCGTTGCGCGTTCGAGGTCGGTGCTCGTGACCTCGGCATGGGCGTGACCTTCCTTGATCCCGGTTCTTCTCAGATGGGCAAGAAAGAGTCCCTCGCCGACACGGCAAAGGTTCTCGGCCGTATGTTTGACGGCATCGAGTACCGCGGCTTCAAGCAGTCTGTTGTTGAAGACCTCGCCAAGTACTCCGGCGTTCCCGTGTGGAACGGCCTGACCGACGACTTCCACCCCACTCAGATGCTGGCCGATATGCTCACCGCTAAGGAAGAGTTCGGCGATCTGCGCGGCCGCAAGCTCACCTTCTTCGGCGATGCCCGCAACAACGTTGCAAACTCTCTCATGGTTGTTTGCTCCAAGCTCGGTATGCGCTTCTGCGCGTGCGGCCCGAAGGAGCTTATGCCCTCCGAAGAGCTGGTTGCCAAGTGCCAGGCTGTCGCCGCCGAGACCGGCGCTGAGATAGTCCTCACCGATGATGTTTCCGTCGGCGCAAAGGATTGCGACATCGTCTACACCGACATTTGGGTTTCCATGGGCGAGCCCGCAGAGCTTTGGGCAAAGCGCATTGAGCTGCTCCTGCCCTACCAGGTCAATGCAAACGTTATGGCTATGGCAAAGCCCACCGCAATTTTCCTGCACTGCCTGCCCTCCTTCCACGATCGTGAAACGACCGTCGGCGAGGACATCTATCAGAAGTTCGGCCTCCCCGCAATGGAAGTTACCGACGATGTGTTCCTCGGCAAGCAGGCTCGTCAGTTCGACGAGGCGGAGAACCGTATGCACACCATTAAGGCTGTCATGTACGCCACTTTGAAGTAAGCCATGGGAAAAAGAATAGTTGTAGCACTCGGCGGTAATGCCCTCGGCAAGACCCCCGAGGAGCAGTTGAAGCTCGTTAAAGAAACCGCCAAGCCCCTCGTTGACCTCGTTGAAGCCGGCTATGAGCTGGTTATCGGCCACGGCAACGGCCCGCAGGTGGGCATGATAAACCTCGCGCTTGAGTTCTCGGCAAATAAGGGCGGCAACACGCCGTATATGCCTTTCCCAGAATGCGGTGCCATGACTCAGGGCTACATCGGTTATCATCTCCAGCAGGCTATCCAAGAGGAGCTGAAAGCGCGCGGCATCAACAAGCCCTGCGCCACTGTTGTCACCCAGGTTGTCGTTGACAAGAACGACCCCGGCTTCCAGCACCCCACCAAGCCCGTCGGCAGCTTCTACACCAAGGAAGAGGCTGAGGCAATCGCCGCAGAAAAGGGCTTTGTGTTCGTAGAGGACTCCGGCCGCGGCTATCGCCGTGTCGTTCCCTCTCCTATCCCCAAGCGCATCGTTGAGCTTGATGTTGTTGAGCAGCTCGTATCCGCCGGTGATATCGTCATCACTGTCGGCGGCGGCGGTATCCCCGTTGTCGAAGCCGAGCACGGCCTCGAAGGCGTTGCCGCCGTTATTGACAAGGATCGCGCAAGCGCTCTCCTCGCCCGTGACGTTAAGGCCGACCAGCTCATCATCCTCACCGCGGTTGACCGCGTCTGCGTAAACTTCAATAAGCCCGACCAGAAGGAGCTTCCCTCCATGACTCTCGCCGAGGCCGACAAGTACATCGCAGAGGGTCAGTTCGCCCCCGGCAGTATGCTCCCCAAGGTTGAATCCTGCATGGAGTTTGTCAAGGGCGGCACCGGCACCGCGCTGATAACCTCGCTCGCAAGAGCCGCCGAAGCCCTCGAGGGCAAGACCGGCACGGTTATCGAAAAGTAATTGTAAATAAGGAAGAGCCGGAACAGAATTTCGGTTCTTCCTCAATAAAAAAGAGTAAAGGAGAAAATTCTAATGGCAGGAACGAAAAAAAGACGTTCAGTTAGTACTTTCGCGATTCTCATAGCAATTCTTCTTGTTGTATCCGTCGCGACCTGGTTTGCCGCCGGTCAGACCTATACCGATGCCGAAACCGGCGAGCAAGTCGCAGTTGTCGGCGCTACTTTAAGCGACATTCTGATGGCTCCCATCAACGGCTGGCACAACGCGGGCGATGTTATCGGCTTCGTGTTCTGCCTGGGCGCATTCCTTGCGATCGTCACCGCCACCGGTGCTCTTGAAACCGGCGTTCAGGTGCTCGTCAAGAAGCTCCACGGCAAAGAAATCTCCCTCATATGGATACTGATGTTTGTGTTCTCCGTCGGCGGTACTACCTACGGCATGGGCGAAGAGACTGTCGGTTTCTATATCCTTCTCGCCACCACCATGCTCGCCGCCGGCTTTGACCCGCTGGTCGGCGCTGCCACGGTCCTGCTCGGCGCAGGCACCGGCGTTCTCGGCTCCACCATCAACCCGTTCGCAACCGGCGCTGCCGTTGCCGCAGCGGCTGATGTCGGTGTTGAGATGAACATGGGTATTGTCTATGCCGAAGGCATCATCCTCTGGCTTGTTACCTATGTCATTGCCGCCCTCTTCGTCACCCGCTATGCTAAGAGCGTTAAGGCCAACAAGGGCTCTATCCTCACCGCAGAGCAGCTTGACGAGTGCCGCAAGGCTTACGGCTCCGGCGAAATCGCCGATGACGTTAAGCTCACCGGCCGTCAGAAGGCAGTTCTTTGGATCTTCGGCGCTTCCTTTGTCATCATGATCCTCGGCTTCATTCCTTGGGGCAGCCTCACCGAGACCGTTTACAACGCCCTCGGCTTCACCTCTTTCCTCACCGGCAACTGCCTTGGTGACTGGTGGTTTGACGATGCTGCTACTTGGTTCCTTATCATGGGCATCATCATCGGTGTTGTCGGCCTTGAAGACAAGGGTCAGATCATGAAGTGCGTTATCGCCGGCTTTGCCGACATGATCTCCGTTAACCTCGTTATCGCTCTTGCCCGTGCCACCACTGTTATCATGAACACCACCGGCCTCGGCACTTGGCTTGTTGAAGCTTCCGTTACCGCGCTTTCCGCTTCGGGTCTCCCCGCTGCCATCTTCGGCGTGCTCGACTACCTGCTGCACATCGGTCTGAGCTTCCTCGTTCCCTCTTCCTCCGGCCTTGCAAGCCTTTCCGCGCCTATCGTTTCCCCGATAGTTGCTGCTCTTGGCTGGTCTGCTGAGACTTCCATCATGATTAACGTTGCCGCAAACGGCTTCGTCAATCTCTTCACTCCGACCTGCGGCTTCATCATGGGTGGCCTTGCCCTCGCTCGTGTTCCCTACGAGACTTGGCTCAAGTTTGCCGCTAAGCTCCTTGCCATCCTCGCAGTTGTCGTCGGCGTAATTCTCACTGTTGCAATGCTCGTCCTGAGCTGATAAAATAGCAGTAGGATTTACGACCGTGGAGCGTATATGCTTTTAATCGCAACTGAGCTTTACATATCACTCCATTAAAAAACTTTTCGGGAAAGCCGGCCGTATCTAAAAAATACGGCTGGTCTTTCCTGCGTATTAGATATATAGAAAATTAGCATGAGGTGATGCTTCGTGAATAAAGCGGCAAGCTTACAGGATAATCTATCCGCCGTCATAGAACCGGCTACCGTCAGCTCCTTTGACTATGAGGCCATACAGTCTCCCACAAAGGCGTTGATACATCAGTCCGCGCGCTTCATTTATATTAAGCAGGGGAGAGGTACGTTTGTCATCGGCGGCGTTGAGTATGACATCAAGCCCAATATGCTCATTGCCATAACCCCGTGGAAGATTACTGAGATAACCGCCGTCAAGCAGACTATCCAGCTCATGCTCTTGGTGTACGATTATCAGTACATAAACTATGTTCTCAAAGGCATACCCGGTTCGGAGAAGGACAGCTCCGAGCTTTTGCAGTTTCTCTACATGGAACCCGTCATGTACCTTGACTCGGTTCAGGCTTCCCATGTCGATTCCCTCATGGAGCAGCTCAAAATCGAGCTTGGCGTGCGTTCCACCTCTGCCAATACCACAGAGCGCCCCTTGACCCAGCTTTATGTCACCAATAAAATCATCGAGCTTATGATAATGTACCGACGATATATCATGGCCGAGCGCGGCGAAAAGGATTATCAAGAGGACATCGCCGCCGAAAGCGCAATCCTCAGCTATATCTACGGCCATTCCGCCGAGCAGCTCACGCTTGCCAAGGTTGCGGGTGCGTTTTATATGTCGGAATCCACGCTTTCCCGACGAATTTCCGAAATCACCGGCACATCCTTCTCCAAGCTCGTCAGCATTATCCGCATAGACAAGGCCTCGGATTACCTCATCTATACCGGCCTTACGCTCGATGAAATCGCTGTGCTTGTCGGCTTTGTCGATGCGCCTCATTTATCCAAAAACTTCGTTGCGCAGGTCGGCGTTACGCCGATGAAATACCGCAATATCTACGGCAAATCCAAAAGCAAATTCAACCGCTCCGGCAAGGAGCTTGCTTTTGCTGTCATGGATTTTATCCACAGTAATTGCTCCCTTGAAAGCATCAATGCCGAGCAGGTGGCCTCCCGCTTCGGAATGTCCGCCTCGGCGATGAATAAGCTCATGCTCTATTACTGCGACATGAACTTTGAAACCCTGCTCAACTATCTTCGCGTCAACCGCGCGTGTGAGCTGTTGGCAACCACGGATCAGTATGTTATAGACGTGGCCTTTGAGGTCGGCTATAACAACATCAAAACCTTTAACACCAACTTTGCAAAATTCAAGGGTATGTCGCCCACGGTTTTCCGCAATAATGTCCTGCTCCAAAAGGCGGACAAAAGCTCCGCCAGCATCCCCAAGGAGACGCAGGAAGCCGAAACCGTTGAGTGACGCTTCACCCCTTTTGTACATACTCTCCCCGACGGCAAAAATGAATGTTTATGCCGCCGGGGATTTCTTCGTTGCAAGAATATACAAGAAATTTCGCCTTAAAAGTAAAGGAATAGTGTGAAAAGCGGCGTAAAATAGTATAGCTTTTTTGATAAAGCCGTGTTATAATGTATAAACCGTGCATGATAAGGGGGGGTGTCCGTGAATGCGCGACGACAGCAGTTGATATTGGAACTGCTATCAAGCCGAGAGGTCAGAACTCAAAAGGAGCTTATGGAGCTTTTGTCGGCACAGGGAATTGAGTGCACTCAGTCCACCGTGTCCAGGGATATCCGTGCCCTGGGGCTTACTAAGCAAATCGGAGAAGACGGCCTACCCATGTATGTGGCCGACTCCGGCCTTGCCGACGGGGGCAAGGGCGTGGAGCAGTTGCAGTATATTGCGCAAATGTCAGCCCCGTCTTTTACGGCTGTGCAGAATTTAATCGTTGTCAAAACGATAATCAGCATGGCAAACGCCGTCTGTGCGTATATAGATAATTTAGAGCACCCGGGCTTTGTCGGCTCGCTCGCCGGTGCTGACACTATTTTGCTCATAATGAAAGACAATGAATCGGCAAACGATTTTTGCCGCCAGTTGAAAGAATTATGTGCAGCAGAAAATATCTACACAACGATAAATATGGAGGCAAATGAAAAATGAGCGATTTTGAGAAGAAAATATATGACGCACTGAGCGATGCAGTGCTTGATTGCTACGGCATAGAGGGCGATGAGAACACTCTCCTCGTCGAAGTACCCCGCGACCCCAAGATGGGCGACTATGCTTCCAGCACGGCCATGCGCCTTGCCCGCGAGCTGCATATGCCCCCCATGGAGATCGGCGAAGAGCTCGCCGCGAAGCTCCGCGAGTCTCTGC
>CAYRPD010000089.1:0-6088 GCA_964426095.1 uncultured Oscillospiraceae bacterium
TTGTATGCCGTTTATGTTCAAATTCGGCGTGGAGAAAGGCCGCGTGGCCTACTACCTGATGATAGGCATGGCGTGCGGCGCTTGTGCTGCGGCCAGTATGCATTTCGGCGGCGCGTCCGATGCCGGTGTCCCCGGTGCACCCTTGTGGATTGCCGCCGCGGCACTCGCCACGGCGATATACGGCGCATCGTGGTACATCTCAATACAGTGGTACAAAAAACGCGAGATATAACGGTACACCGTTATAGATTCCCGCACAAAACCGCTGACCCGCGCATAATATCGTAAAACCCGTTCGGAGATCCGAACGGGTTTTACTGTGTTTACTCGATTTTATCCTGTTTTCGCGTTATTTTTCCTCGTACAGCTCGATTATCGCGTCATCCATCACCACAAACGCAAGGCGCACATTGTCGCCCAGTGCTTCCGGCCCGAAAATCACGCGCTCGGCCTTTTCGATATAGGGGGTCATATCGTCCACCTTATAGGCCACGTGCGGCTGCTTGGAAAGAAGCTCGGGGAAGCGCGTACCCTCTTCAAACTTGAGGTACTCTATCTTATAGTCGTACTCGTCCACGCTCGGATTCACCCAGAATCCGCCCCACTCGTTATAGACCATGCCCGGCTTTTTGTTCAAGACGGGTATGCCGATGTGCATATACTCTGCCGACATTGTTTTGCCTCCTTATTTATTGATTTCGTCCGTGTAGTATTCGTACGCTTCGTTGCCGGTGAAGCGTTCGTGAACCACCTTGCGTATCGCGTTCATCATTTCCACGGGGTGCTCGCTCTGGAACACGTTTCTGCCCATGTCAACGCCGTGCGCGCCGCGCGCAATCGCCTGATACGCCATTTCAAGCGCGTCCTTTTCGGGAAGCTTCTTCCCGCCCGCGATTACTATCGGCACGGGGCACGCCGCAACGACATTTTCAAAGTCCTCGCAGTAGTAGGTTTTTACGAAGCTCGCACCCAGCTCTGCCAAAATGCGCGTAGCAAGCGAGAAGTATTTCGGCGTGCGCTCCATTTCCTTGCCGACTGCCGTCACGCCGAGGATGGGAACGCCGTACTTATACCCTGCGTCCGCCGCGCGGCAAAGCGCCTCAAGCGAATCCCGCTCGCCCGCACCGCCGACAAAGCACTGTATTGCAAGCGCCGTGGCGTTCATCCTGAGTGCCTCTTCCATGTCAAAGGCAAGCCCCGAGCCTACCGACATATCCTCGAAGAGCACCGAGGTGTCGTGCGTTGCCCTTAGGCACACGGCCTTATTGAGCGTGGGGGGAATGCAGCTTCGTATTGCGCCGCGCGTACCCATCAGCACATCCGCGTGCTCGCACAGGGGCGCTATAGTCACATCCAGCCGCTCCAAGCCCGCCGTTGCGCCCATAATATACCCGTGGTCAAAGGCGAGCATGACGGTGTTGCCGGATTTGGGGTCAAAAATGCGGGAAAGGCGGTTTTTCATGCCCCAGTCGGTGTTGCCCAGCCCCTTGGCGAAAAAGCCCGTGTCTATGGGCGGGGTATCGAGAAAGTAATCATGCGCGGCCTTGTTTCCTATTCCGTCTGCCATGGCTTACTCCTTGAAGAATACCGGGGTGTGTACGGGGGTGTTCCAAAGTGCGAGAGTTTCATCGTCCCACTTGGCGATGTTCATCTGGAAGCCGCCCGCTTCCTGCACGGTGAGTATCTCGCCCACCATGTTGCCGACAACCTCAACACCCTTGGCCTTGAGGAACTCCACCGTGTCTTTATAGAGCACCAAAAGCTCCATCATGGTCGTTGCGCCGCAGCCGTTTATCATCACAAACGCCTTGTCGCCCGCAGCTAAGCCCAGCTTCGCCGACAGCGCTTCCGCCACGGTGGCAACGGTGTCCTTGGAAGAGAGCATCGGCACGCGCACACCGCCGCCCTCGCCGTGCTGGCCTGCGCCTATCTCCATGAGATCCGTTTCGCCGAGGTCGCCGAAGCTCATGCCGTTTTGCGGGTGCGTTGCGTCAGTGACCTTGACAGTGACGGAGGCCATATTGTCCGCATACTTTTGCGCGATATCGGCCACTTCGTCCAGCGTCTTGCCCGCACGGGCTGCCGCCGCCGCCACATGGTACATCGCAACCGCACCGGCAAGGCCGCGTTTATTGTCCTCGCCGTTGGGGTCGTACTGAATCTCTTCACCCGTGACGACTTGACGCACGTTCATTCCGGCCTTTTTGGCAAGCTTCATCGCCTGCTTGCCCGCGAGCTGGTCGCCGGCGTAGTTGAGCGTGAGCAAGAGAACGCCGTGACCCTTATCGGCCTTTTGCAGCGCCTCAAACACGAGCTGGCCGGACGGCGCGGCGAAAATATCGCCCACTGCCTGAATATCCAGCGCGCCCTTGCCGACATAGCCCGCCTGAGCCGGCTCATGCCCCGAGCCGCCGTAGGTCACGATGGTGACGCGATCCGCGTTTTCAAGATCCTTGCTGATTACCAAATGCCCCTCAACGTCAAGAATGTCGCCGTAGGCAAGCCCCATGCCGATAAGCTCTTCATCGGTTATGGTTTCGGGTGCGTTGATAAATTTCTTCATGTGTTTTCCTCCGTAGTGTTTTATTGTTAGCCCCGGCGCGTGCCGAGGGCGGGTATTACATTGTTATATTACTTGGCAAGCCCGACAAAGAATTTTGACATTGACACAGCGCCCGCATCGGGTGTGCCTATCGTCTTTGTGCCGTAGCTTTTGGCTCTGCCGAATTTTGAGGGGAAGTTGCGGCTGTTTTCAGCGCCCTGTACGGCGGCTTCGGCAGCCACGGCAAACAGCGCCGCCTCGTCCTCGCCCTCGTAGGCCGCTATCGCCTCGCTTGCGGGGATGAGCGCATCCATCATCGTCTTGTCTCCCACCTTCGCGCCCGACATATCGTTAAGCTCGTCCAGCGCATGGGCGAATATCTCTTTAAGCTCGGTAATGTCCGCCTCGTCCTTTTCGGGCGCGGCCTCGGCCATGCCGTCCAGCCACGTGTTCCAAAGCGGCACGGCGCTTCCCCCGTTCAGGCACATTACCGCGTCCGCCGCCGCTTCCAGCATAGCCTGAACCGTGCCGCCCTCGGTCTCGTCCACGGCGGCTTCTATCGCCGCGCATATTTTATGCATTGTCAGCCCGTGGTCAGCGTCCCCGAAGCGGGAGTCTATCTCCGTCAGCTCCGCTTCCGCGCCTTTCACTTCCGCGCACGCATTTTTCAGCCTCGCGGCAAGCTCCGTTACCGTCATTTTCGTTTTCCTCCTTGCTGATTTTCGTTGCTCGGCGCGGTGTTTATGCCGCGCTTTTGTATGTTATGGTTTAAAACTAATCCAACTTTCCCGAAGTGTCAATAATTTATCGCGCCCCGGAGCACGAATTGGCGAACTGTCACAAAACGCCCACTGCATTTTTATGCACTTTGTCAAGCCCCATTGCCGCAATTTTTCCACCCTACTCACGCCCTCAAGCGGGTGCGGCAAAGCCCGTCCGGTTTCCCCGGACGGGCTTTGCATACTATATATTAACTTACTTCGTCTTTACATACTCGTTCATGGGGTGAACCATGTACTCATTGTACGGGAACTGGTCGGTGGTGACGTAGCCTGCGGGCGCGTCTATCAGCTGCGGAATACGGTTTACGAGCGTGGCGCAGGTCAGCTCCACGGTTGCGGGCTGGTTGACGATGCAGGTGGTCTCCGGCTCGCCGTAGAGCGTCCAAACGTTGCGGTCAAGCTCGTCCTTATTATAAATCTTGCCTATGCACTCGGTTTCAAAGGTAATGCCCTCTTCGGTGGTGGTGGTGACTATGGCGCGCATACCGGTGGCGTTGCCCGCCTTGACTACCATGCCCAAGGTTTCGCTGTTGAGGTCCTCTTCGTCCACGCAGGGAATGCACTTTTGCGTCTGAGAGGTGATGTGCAGCCCCATCTTGCTGCATAGCCAGCCGTTTTGGTTCCACATATAGCTCGGCACGTACTGCCCGCTCTCCACAAGCTCCTTCATCTCGTCCGAGGGCGTTTCGTTGTAGCAGCCGATGGTCTTGTTAAACTCCTCTATTGTCAGCCCCGCGCCGTGACCCTCGGCCAGTGCAATGCCGTAGTCCTCTACGTTGTAGGAGCTGCTGCCGACAATCTTGGTAATCTTGTGGGAAGAACCGGCGAGGTTCGTCACCATCGTGCCCCAGTAGAGGTCGCAGTAGCCCACGCCCGTGAGCGTGCAGTTGCCCGCCTTGGCAAGCTCATCGAGCTTTTTGGTGAGCGCGGGAGAGGAATTCCACGGGTAGAGCGCTTCTTCGCAGGTGGTGATGGCGTTCACGCCGTGCTTTGCGCAAATAGTGAAGATATCTTCAAGCTCGGCCACGGTGCTGCGCGTGGCGATAATGCACACATCGGGCTTGAGCTCACCCAAGCGCGCGTCCGCCGTGGTGCTGTCCTCAACGGTCACGCCCACAAAGGGGTAGCCGTTGCCGATAATCTCGGAGACATCCTTGCCGATGTGGCTCTTGTTGCGGCAGAACGCACCCACCAGCTCTCCGCCGTGCTCAAGCACGTAACGCATCAGGTAGCGGCTCATCTTGCCCGCGCCGTATTGTACAACTTTGATTTTGCGATCCATAAAAACTGCCTCCTTAGATTTATAATTTTTTTACTTATTTTTGCTCGGTTATTATTTTAACAACCTTTGATTTGATTATACATCTTATAGTAGGTATAAGGTCAAGTTAAAATTTTCTGTCGGTTTTTTGTGCAAGTTGTCGAGTATCACCGGGCATAAAAAGCCCCGGCAAGGGGCGGCGTGAGGGTCAGTCACTCCGTTCTCACCGGGATTTGGGTTTTGTAGAACATACGGCGGTGCTCCGAATCGAGCACGGGAAAGTCAATAATCACTTCGCAGATGTAGTCCCCCGCGATGATGTATCCGCCCTCGCGCACTCTTTCCAGCAAGCGCCGGACGCTCTCGGCCTCGCTTTGTGCATCGTTTGAGCATAGGCACAGATACGCCGCCGCCGGAAGCTTTTCCACGCCCGGCGCGCCCGTGTCGCCGTCCACGAAGAGGAACACCTCGTTGGAGATGAGCTTATTTTCGGCGAGGTGCTCGCGGCGGATTATCGTGCCGATGTTTGAAAAGTAGGACAGCGGCATATTGTTCACCACGAGGTGGCGTTTGAGCTGTCGGAGCATATATTCGTACCCCGCTTCGTCCTGCTCAAAGTAGTCCAGCTCGCAGGAATAGCGGTAAATGTACCGCTCCGGGATGTATTCGAGGAAGATTTCGCCGTTTTTCGGCATGGCCTCATAGCGGCGGTAGTTTTCGAGCGCCCGCGTAATCGCCGCCCGTGAGCGCACGAGCTGATCTATCTTGTCGTTCACGCGCCCGGCCTGCTCGTACAGCAGCCGTTGCAGCGCCGCCGCGTCATTGTCCTCTAAGTACGCGCGTATTTGCCGCAGCGTCATGCCGTAGACCTTCATGTTTTGTATCAAGTCCAGCCGCGCCGACTGCATGATGTGATAGTATCTGTACCCCGTGGCGGGGTCAACCTCCTGCGGCTTCAAAAGCCCCTCGCGGTCGTAAAGGCGCAGCGTCTGCTCCGAGACATGGTTAAGCTCCGCCATTTGCCCTATCGTCAGCCTTTGCAAATCCATATACCTTGCTCCTTATATAAGGTTTACAGGCAAATTATACTGTATGGGAAGTGCTTTGGCAAGGGGGGATTATTTCGATTGCGTTTTGAGTATAAATATTGTATTATTATATTGTGATACTCTTTCAAGAAAGGAGATGCGGCAAATGGTCTATTCCATTGAAGATATTAAAAGAATTGTCGCTCCCATTGCGAAAAAGCACGGGATAAAGAGAATATACCTATTCGGCTCTTATGCCAAAGGCACTGCCGATGACGCGAGCGATATTGATCTTCTTATCGACACTGCCGGGACGGCTATAAAAAGCCTTCTTTCGCTCAGCGCCGTATATTGCGAGCTTGAAGAAGCGTTCGCCAAGCCTATAGACCTTATCACCGTCAGCTCCCTTGAACAAGCCCCTGCCATTCCCTCGGAAGAAGCGTTCCGCGCCAATGTTATTAATGAAAGGGTGAGT
>CAYRPD010000090.1:0-6083 GCA_964426095.1 uncultured Oscillospiraceae bacterium
CGTCGCCCTCGATCATGATCTCGATGAACGCCTTGTTGACCATGTCCATTTCCTTTTTGCAGTCGCCGTAGGTGAAGTCCATCTCCTTGCCGCCGACTATCGCGGGCTGATCCTTGAGGTCGGCCGGAACGGTCCAGTCAAGCGTGATGTTGGAAAACGGCGCTTGCGTGCCCCAGCGAGAGGGCGTATTCACGCCGAAGATGAACGACTGGATGCACTGCTTGACTTCCTTTTGCGTCAGCCCGTCCACCTTGACGAACGGCGCAAGGTAGGTGTCAAACGAGGAGAACGCCTGTGCGCCCGCCCACTCGTTTTGCATGATGCCGAGGAAGTTCACCATTTGGTTGCAGAGCGTGGAAAGGTGGCTCGCGGGAGAGGAATTTATCTTGCCGGGTATGCCGAGACCCTGTTTAATAAGCTGCTTCAAGCTCCAGCCCGCGCAGTAGCCCGTGAGCATACTCAAATCGTGCAGGTGCAAATCGCAGTTGCGGTGGGCGTTAGCTATCTCCTGGTCATAGACTTCGCTGAGCCAGTAGTTCGCGGTTATCGCGCCGGAGTTGGAGAGGATAAGGCCGCCGACGGAATAGGTAACGGTGGAATTTTCCTTTACGCGCCAGTCCTCAATGTTGAGGTACTTATCCACGGTTTCCTTATAGTCAAGATAGGTGGACTTGGTGTTACGCAGTTTCTCGCGCTGCTTACGATAGAGTATGTACGCCTTGGCAACGCTTTCGTACCCACCGCGGGAAAGAACGGCTTCAACGCTGTCCTGCACGTCCTCAACGGCGATTTTTTCGTCCTTTATCTTCGGCAGAAAGTCCGCCGAGACCTTGAGCGCGAGGAAATCTATAACGGAGTCGTTATAATCCGTGCTCGTTGCTTCAAACGCCTTTTTGATAGCGTCGGCAATCTTTTTGATGTCGAAATCGACTATTTTGCCGTCTCTCTTAACTACCTGATACATAATTCTTTATCCTCCCAATATAATATCCTTATTATTTCTATCCTTATCTTAAATACCCCTTACCTGCACGCTCGGCACATACTCCGCCGCGACAAGCTTAAGCGCATTCATTTCCATTTCATCATAGGCCGCCAGCCCGTCCGGCAGCAAAACATCGCCGGAATCCTTAAATTGCTGGAGATAATACTCCTTTGCCTCGGCTATCCACGCGGCCAAGGCGCGTATATCCTCCGCCGTGTGCAAGCCCTTGACAACCGTGGTGCGAAATTCGTAATCGACCTTGCCTTGCATCAAAAAGCTTTTGCTTTTTTCGATAGGCGCAAGGTCAAGCCCCGGCACGCCCACAGTCTCCGCATAGCGGGCGGGCGAATTTTTAATATCCATCGCCACGCGGTCAACAAGCCCCGCTTCGACTATGCCAATGAGCTTATCCGGAAAAGTGCCGTTCGTGTCAAGCTTTATTTTGTACCCAAGCGAACGGACTTCGCGCAAGAATGAATCAATATCCTTTTGCAAAAGCGGCTCTCCCCCGGTCACGGCCACGCCGTCAAGCGTGCCGCGCCGCTTATGAAGAAAGGCGAGCACCGTTTCCATGTCCGTGTCCTGCGCCAGCCGCTCAGGCAACACAAGCGAGGAGTTATGGCAGAAAGGGCAGCGGAGATTGCAGCCGCCTGTGAACACCGTACACGCAACAAGCCCCGGATAATCCAGCAGCGTCAGCTTTTGCAAGCCCGATATAAGCACGGCGTTTCCCCCTCTCTCTTTCTCATTCAAAAGCGAGGGCGCACCCCGGCTTTGTTAACGTATATATTGTAGCGTGATTCATGCGTTCGGCGTTGTTGCATTTGCAACAAGTTGCCGACATAACAGCGAGCCGAAAACGGCTCGGACAATATAATATCTTCTCTACAGCGCTTTGTCAATAGCCAAAGCACAAAATATTGATTTTTAACCTTGTTGTAACCGCTTTGAACACAAAATATAGTGCCGAGTGAGAAAGCTCTAACCCTCACTCGGCACAGCGGCTATTTTACGACAAAATTCGGAATTATGCAATACCCACTTAGCAAAACTTTATATTGCTTGTTCTTCAAAGCCAGCTCGGCAGCTTTATACCGCTGCGGTTTTCGATAAAATGTTTAACGGCATTTTGAGCCAGCGTCAGGCACAACGCAACAGCGATAACAAAAATATATCTCAGCACCCACGAGCTTTCCAAGAAGCCCAGTGCACCCGAGCAGTAGATTCTCACAGGCGCAATATGCCATAAGTACAACCACATTGAATTTTCCGAAACCCAACGCACCACGCGGCTGTTTTTAACCCCCGCAAATACATCTAAATCAAAAAGCCGCCACAACAAAAGGCTCACAAGCAAACCACCCGCAATATACAGTGTCCTGGGCGGGAATTTGACTATTGCGGAAGCCGTCACACCGTCAAGCCAAAGCATAACACCGACAAGCACGGCGCAAACGGCACATATAGAAATATACGCTCCTCGATTAAGCCGACGAAGCGCAATGCCCACGCCGCATATAAGCCCATATCCGACAGCATAGATTATGATAAGCTCAAATGCTTCAAATATAATGCCGTCTTGGGTAATTATAAAGCCGGTCAACGCTTCATAAAGCGGCCATATCACCGCCAATAACACCAAACACACTTTAACACCGAACTTTTCAAGCATTTTGAGCAACAAGGGAGATATAAGCGCCATTAGAAAATACACGCGGAATATCCACACATAGCTTATACCCTCAATTAAAGCAAAGGAGCTTAGGGTCATTTCCGCCGAAATAAGCTCTTTGCCAAGCACAAAGCGCATTAGATCCTCCGCCGGAATGTATAAAGCAAGGAAAACCCACACCGGTAAAACCAAGCGCTTAAAGCGTTTCCGCACATATTCTCCGTAGGGTATTTCCCTGTATGTCATTGCAAACGAAACGCCCGATATCATCACCAAAAGCGGCACATCAAACTGACGCAAAGCGCCCAAGATTCTTGGCGGCGCAACATGGCAGAGTATTACCAAGGCAACGCCGATAAAACGCAGCAAGTCTATTTTAGTGTCACGTGTTTTAAGCTTCATATGTTCTCCTTTAATATAAAGAGCATTTTGTATATGCAATTATATGACAATATACGCACTTTTACAAGAGTCTCTTTTCTGTACACCCAAAAGAAAAGCAAATGTTCAAAACGTGAAATGACACAGCACAACTTTTACATTTCCGCTCTGTCCGTATTCGGTTTTGTGGAATTGTGCTAAACTTGCAAGCGAATAATTATGCAACAACGTGAAAAATTCCAAGTTGACAGACGGGGACGGCGGGAATATAATCAAACTAACCTGGGAAAGGAGCGAGCCACAATGTCTGTTCGCCGCAACGACAACATGATGATGGGTATGATGCGCATGATGATGTGCATGATGATGTGCGCCCAAAAGTGCTCGCTTGCTTCATAACCCGTCTTTAGTACATTAAAGTAGTAATCACAGGGCTGAAAGCATTCGAGCTTTCAGCCTTTTATTTTTTGCTTTTGGAGTTGAAGAAATGATAGAGCTTAAAAATCTCCGCAAAACCTACCGAACGGCGGACAAAGAAATAGTCGCTCTGGATC
This sequence comes from uncultured Oscillospiraceae bacterium, assembly GCA_964426095.1. Taxonomy (GTDB): domain Bacteria; phylum Bacillota; class Clostridia; order Oscillospirales; family Oscillospiraceae; genus Limivicinus. The sequence goes on from CAYRPD010000090.1 coordinate 3,593, forward strand.
AGATTAACCTCACCATACAAGACGGCGAGATTTTCGGCATTATCGGGCTGAGCGGCGCGGGCAAGTCCACGCTGGTGCGGTGCATAAACCTTTTGGAACGCCCCACCGAGGGCGAAGTGATAATAGACGGGCAAAGCCTGACGGCACTGCCGAGAAAGGAGCTTTTGAAGCTTCGCCAGCAGATAGGCATGATTTTTCAAAGCTTCAACCTCTTGGAGCAGCGCAACGTAGTCGGCAACATCTGTTTCCCGCTGGAGCTTGCGGGCGTAGACAGAAAAACCGCCAAGGCGCGAGCCGAGGAGCTATTGAAGCTCGTAGGGCTTGAAGATCGCGCAGAGAGCTACCCCTCGCAGCTCTCCGGCGGGCAGAAGCAGCGCGTTGCAATCGCGAGAGCGCTGGCTACAAACCCCAAGTATCTCCTTTGCGACGAGGCCACCTCCGCCCTTGACCCCAACACCACGCGGCAAATCCTCGACCTGCTGAAAGAAATAAACGAAAAACTCGGCGTGACGATAGTTGTAATTACGCACGAGATGCGCGTAATCGACCGCATATGCGACAGCGTGGCCGTGATAGACGCAAGCCACATTGCAGAGCTTGGCAAGGTGTCCGATGTTTTCACAAACCCCAAGTCGAAAATCGCACGCGACCTCATCGTACCCAAGGACAGCAGCGCCATATCCACCGAGGGCGGGCGGCGCGTGAGACTTACTTTCAACGGCGAGGAAAAGACAAACGAGCCGTTCATTTCAAAGATGGTGCTGGAATGCGGCGCACCGGTAAATATACTCTTCGCGGACACGAAGATATTCGAGGGCGTGCTGCACGGGCACATGGTTATTGAGCTTCCCAATGACGAGAGGGAAGCGGAAAAGATTATAGTTTGGCTGTGCAGAAGCAAGGTCAACTGGAAGGAGGAGATATAAGCGATGTTATCCGAAATGTTTTTTAAGCTGTGGGACAACGGTCTCATTCAATTGGGCATTTGGGAAACCGTGTATATGACCTTTATTTCCTCCGCCCTCGCCTATCTCATCGGCCTGCCGCTGGGCGTGATACTCAACATCACGGACGCAAAGGGCATCTGCCCGCACCGCACGGCAAACCGCATACTCGGCTTTTTCGTGAACTTCTTCAGAAGCATTCCGTTTATTATCCTCATGGTTGCGATGCTGCCGGTGGCAAAGCTTTTGGTAGGCACGAGCATAGGCAATAAAGCCGTTATAGTGATGCTCGTCATAGGCGCTGCCCCCTATGTGGCGCGTATGTGCGAAAGCTCCCTTAACGAAGTGAACGCCGGGGTTATAGAAGCGGCGCAGTCCATGGGCGCAAATAACTTTGAGATAATCACCAAGGTGCTTATCCCGGAGGCCAAGCCCTCGCTTATCACCAACGCCGCAATATCCATAGTAACCATACTCGGCTACTCGGCCATGGCCGCGACCATAGGCGGCACGGGGCTTGGGCAAATCGCGATAATCTACGGCCATCAGAGATCCAACGATGATATCACATGGATATGCGTGTTCCTGACGGTAATAATCGTGCAGATTATTCAGGAGCTTGGTATGTTCATAGCACGCAAAACCGACAAGCGCGCAAATTAACGCGCAACCACAAATCAGTTTTCCCTAAATTTATAATAAAGGAGAAATACAAAAATGAAAAAGACACTTACCCTCGTCCTCGCCCTTGTTATCGCGCTCGCCGCTCTCACCGGCTGCGGCAGCACCGCAAGCGCCCCCGCCGCGCAGGAAGCACCCGCCGCGGAAGCCGCGACCGACAGCGCACTTGAAGTGATAACCGTCGGTGCAAGCGCAACTCCTCACGCGGAGATCCTTGAGGCTGTCAAGGAAGCTCTTGCCGCAGAGGGCTACGACCTGCAAATAACCGTTTTTGACGATTATATTCTCCCCAACAAGGCTCTTGCCGACGGCGAGCTTGACGCAAACTACTTCCAGCACACCCCCTACCTCAACAGCTACAACGCTTCTAACGGCACGGATCTTGTTTCCGCCGCTCTTATCCACTATGAGCCGTTCGGCATCTACGCAAACGGCGTGGCTGCCCTCTCCGAGCTTGCTGACGGCGCAACCATCCTCATCCCCGCCGATGACTCCAACGAGACCCGCGCCCTGTTCCTGCTCGCCCAGGAAGGCCTTATCACCCTGCCCGATGACGCAAGCGCCGAAGTCGGCGTGAGCCACCTCGATATAGTCGATGACGGCGGCTACAACGTTGTCCCCGTACAGGCTGACACCGTTCCCGCACAGCTTGCTAACAGCGATGCCGGCACTATCGCCGTCATCAACGGCAACTACGCCATCCAGGCCGGTTTGAAGGTTGCGGACGCTCTCGCCACCGAGGCCGCCGACGGCGATGCCGCCCAGACCTATGCCAACATCATCGCCGTGCGCAACGGCGACGAGGCGAGCGAAAAGACCACGGCTCTCGTCAAGGCCTTGCAGACCGATGCAGTCAAGCAGTTCAT
>CAYRPD010000091.1:0-4338 GCA_964426095.1 uncultured Oscillospiraceae bacterium
GACGAGGCCGACCACTGCGTCACCGTGCGCGAGCGCGACAGCATGACCCAGGTGCGCATCCCCATAAGCGAGGTTAAGGATTACATCCTCGAACGCATTAAGTTTTGATTGCCCCCGCGAAAGATAAATTGAAACAGAGGCGAAATCTGAAATGAAAGACGGATTTGTTAAGCTGGCGGCGGCCTCGCCCGTCATACGCGTGGCCGATGCCGAATATAACGCCCGGCGCATTATAGAGTGCATGACAGAGAGCGCGAAAAAGGGTGTAAAGCTCCTCGTTTTCCCGGAGCTTACCCTCACGGGCTGCTCCTGCTATGACCTTATAGGCCACCGCGTGCTGCTTGACGGCGCGGCAAGCGCCTTGGAGCAGATTGTGAAAATGAGCGCGGGGCTTGATATGCTCACCTTTGTAGGGCTTCCCTACGCCTACGGCAGCCGCCTTTTGAGCTGCGCGGCGGCGATTTACAACGGGGAGCTGCTGGCGCTCGTGCCGAGAGAGAATGTCGCGGGCAGCCGCTTTGCAAGCTATACCGGCGAGGGCGAAACGGTGCGCGTGGGCGCGCTGGAAACGGATCTTTGCACAAATGTGCTTTTCCGCCATGAAAGCCTGCCGGAGCTTACGGTTGCGGTGGAGCTGGGCGGCGACATAAACGCCGTATGCCCGCCGAACGAATACTACGCCGCCTTGGGCGCAACGGTTATCGCGCAAATGGCCGCGTTCCCCGCCACGGTTTCCTCCACGGCGGATGCCGAGCTTGCTGCGCGCTACACCTCCAAGCACCTTTCCTGCGCCGTTGTGCTCGCCGCGCCCGGCAAGGGCGAGAGCACGACCGACAATGTTTACTCCGGGCTGTGCCTAGTCGCGGAAAACGGGGTAATACTGGCGCAGGATGAAGCACCGGACAGCTTCGCCGTGAGCGAGGGCGATGTGCAGCACATGGTGAATCTCCGCCGGGCGCGCGGCGGCTTTGACGATTACGATGACGACACTTATATTATCCCTTGGGGCGCTGAGCTTTGCCAAACGGAGCTTACGCGCGAATACTCCATGCACCCGCACCTGCCCGCACAGCCTGAGGATGTGCCGGAATACTGCGAGCGCGTGCTGGATATCCAAGTATCCGGCCTTGTAAAGCGCATGGAGCAGGCAGGGCTTGACCACTGCGTAGTGGGCATATCCGGGGGCGTGGATTCCACGCTCGCGGTGATGATATGCGCGCGCGCAGTTGAGCGCATGGGGCTTCCCTCGACAAATGTGGTTGCCTGCACCATGCCCTGCTTCGGCACTTCCTCTCGCACAAAGTCCAACGCCGTTATCGTGGCCGAGCAGATGGGCGCAGAGGTGCGCGTTATCGACATAGGCAAGGCCGTGTATCAGCACTTTGACGATATAGGCCATGCGCATGACGATTACTCCGTGGCCTTTGAAAACGCCCAGGCACGCGAGCGCACCCAAGTGCTGCTGGATATCGCGAACAAGGTCAACGGCCTTGATGTAGGCACGGAGGACTTGAGCGAATTTGTAGACGGGTGGTGCACCTTCAACGGCGACCATACGAGTAACTACGATGTAAACCTCGGCCTGACGAAAACGCAAGTGCGCGCAAACGTGCGCTACATCGCGCAGACGACCGACAACAAGACCCTTGCCGATTCCCTTTGGGACGTGCTCGACTGCCCCGTGACCCCGGAGCTTTTGCCGATACACGACGACCAGATAGAGCAAAAGAGCGAGGACGCTGTCGGCTCTTACTCCCTGCAAGATTTCTTCACGCACAAAATCCTCGTCTGCGGCTTCACCCCGTCCAAGACCTTCCGCCTTGCAAAGCGCGCTTACGGCGGGCAGTTTACGGATGCGGAGCTGGTGCGCTGGCTGACAAGCTACTGCAAGCGCTATTTCAGCCAGCAGTTTAAGCGCTCCTGCCTTATGGACGGTCCTGCCGTTGACACGTTCACCGTTTCCCCGCGCACGGGCTTCCTCATTCCCTCGGACGCGGAAGCGGCGCTCTTCCTCGCGGATGTGGAGCGCCTTGCCGAAAGCATACTCTAAAGGAGCAGCTCCTATGGTACTTTACTATTCCGGCACGGGCAACAGCAAATACGTTGCCTCGCGCCTTGCCGACACGCTCGGCGACACGCTTTTTTGCATGACCGAGCGTATAAAGCAAAGCGACACCTCCCCCGTCAGCACCGGGGAGCGCGTCATAATCGTCACGCCTACTTACGCTTGGCGCATTCCGCGCCTTGTGAAAGCTTGGCTTTTGAAAACCGAGCTTACGGGCGCGAAAAAGGCGTGGTTCGTGATGAGCTGCGGAAGCGAAATCGGCAACGCCGCAAAGTATAACCGCGCGCTCTGCCGCGATTTGGGCTTAGAGTACATGGGCACGGCGCAGATAATCATGCCGGAAAACTACATCGCCATGTTCGATGCACCCGATATAGCCGAGTCTCGCGCAATAGTCGCCAAGGCCGAGCCTCACATAGACCGTGCCGCCGCCGCAATCGCCGAGGGCAGGGCGCTCGATACCGTCCCTGTCGGCGCGGCGGATCGCATCAAGAGCGGCCCTGTCAACCCCGTGTTCTACTCCTTTTTCGTAAAGGCAGAAGCTTTCGCGGCGGACGATAGGTGCATCGGCTGCGGCAAGTGCGCCAAGCTCTGCCCCACGAACAGCATCACCCTTGAAAACGGCAAGCCCGTTTGGGGCAAGGGCTGCACGCACTGCATGGCCTGTATCTGCTACTGCCCGACCGAGGCGATAGAATACGGCAAAATCAGCCTTTCCAAGCCGCGTTATCATTTTGAAGCGTTATAATGCGAAAAATAATGCGAAAACATCAAAAAATCACAGTCTCGCAATAACGGGACTGTGATTTTTGCATTATATTATTCCAATTACGAAAGCGCTTCAACATTAACGGAGCTCATGGGGCTTATGGGGATATAGTCAAACTCGATAGCGTCCGATTCAAAGTTGGCGATATACATTGCTGTCTCTTCCTCGGTAAGCGGCGTTACAGAGCCATCGGGGTTATGCAAACAGCGCTGAGCATCTGGCGCGGCATCGGTGTCAATCACCAAGGTGCAAAGCTCCGTGAGCGTTCCCTCTTGCAGCTCATAATAGCTGTACCAGTAGTTTGCCGCGCTGGCCGAGGCAAGGTTCATTATCGTCCCGTGCGGGAAGAGCATATACACATTGCGCTCCCAGCCCTGAAAAACGCTGACGCATTCGCCGTCTACGAGCGTATAGAGGTCAAACACCCACGATTTCGGCGTAAACTCATTTGTCGTGCCTATCAAAAGCTCCGTCACGCCGTCGGAATCGACATCGTAATAGCAGTAGCCAAGCGAATCCGTGTAGATATACGGGGTGAGATTCGGGTTCAAAAGCGTGCCGTCCGTTTCAAAGATGAAGTTTTCGGGGTCGGCCTTTGCCTGTGCCACGGCGTTATAATATCCGCGCAAAATGTCATTATACGCGCTCAAATCCACTTCGTTTCGCTGTCCGAGCGCCGTCATAAGCGCTTCAACGGCGCGCATAGGCTCTTCGCCCCAAGGGTAGCCGCAGTCGGTCACGCCCGCCGCTTCCAGCATCCCTTCCATGCCGGGTTGCAAAAGCTCTTTATACTTATTGTCGAGGGAGAAAATCTGTATGAGATACTCATCTCTCGCGGCATCGTCCAAGGCGTTGAGGTATTCCTGCGCCGTTGCGCTTATCTCCTCATCCGTCATCTGCGTCTGCGCCGCCCAGTCCATTAAGTGCGCGGCCTGTATCGCGGCCTTGAGGCTTGACCCGGCCGAGCCTGCCTGTATCTTGTCCGCAAAGTCCCCTAAAAGCGCCGTGAGCGCGGCGGAATCGGCGGGCGCGGCGGCTTCCGCGCTCTCTTCGGCAGCGGGGGCTGTCTCCTCGGGCGCGGGTGTGGTTTCCTCGGCGGTTTCCACCGGGGCGGCAGTATCGCCGCAGGCACAGAGGGCGAAAACAAGGGCAAGTGTGAGTATTATTGCTGTGAGTTTTTTCATTTGCTATGTAACCTCCGATTTGGGTGAGTTTATGACGGCCACGCGCGGAAAAATGTTCCGCTCTTTCATTATATAAGTCGTAATCTTCCCGCCGTTGGTTGCGGCAGGGAGAGAATTTTTACGCGCCGAGGGAAGCTCCCCTCGGCGCGCATATTGAATATACGGTTTTCAAATTCTGTCCCTGCGGCGCTTAACCGGCTCTTCGTCGGCAAAGTCAAGGCCGTAATCGTCCGAGGCAAGCTCGCCGAGGCCGAGGCTCGCCCAGTCTATCCCGTCATCGGAGAGGGTCACTTCGTCTATAAGCTCCTTTTCCGCCGGGG
>CAYRPD010000091.1:4438-6070 GCA_964426095.1 uncultured Oscillospiraceae bacterium
CGGCCTAAAAGCTCGTTCCCGGCGTTTGCGGCAAAGCGCAGTGCGCCGGAGAATGCGCCCTCGCTGTCGCTCTTCTCTCGCGCTTCGGCGCGGGCGGCGGGCTTTGCGCTGTGCGTGGCGCGGCGGTCACGCGTTGTAGGCTCTGCCTTGGTGCGCGCGCTCTTTCCGGTGGGCTTTCCGGCGCGGTTTACGAAAGAGGTTACCGCGTCTCTGTCCGGCAGACGGACGGGGAGATCAAAGTATAGCAGCGTTGCGCAAAACGGGAAGTCGTCATTATCTTCAAGGTAGATGAAGATTGCGCGCGTAATGAGATACGCAATCAGCGCGGAGAATGCGCCGATAATCGCGGCAAAGAGCACGTCCGAGGGGAAGTGCGCCATAAGGTAGTTGCGCGAAACGGCCATAAGCAGCACCACTACCACCGTCGGCACTATCATCTTCTTGCCCTTTGTAAAGCACAGCGAGCCCATGCCCGCCGTGACGGCGGTAACGTGCCCCGAGGGGAACGAAAACCCGCTCTCGGCAGGAGAGCCGATATAATCCCAATAGCTTTTATATACGGCCATGTATTCAAAGGGGCGCGGTCTCGCCACCATGTCTTTTAAAATGATGTTCGTGATAAGCGCGCCGCAGCACACAGCCCCAAACATACAAACGCCCATGCGCCTCGTGCGCGAAAAGCACATAAAGCCCAGCGCAAGCAGGAAGAAGATTATCCCCTTTTCGCCCAAGAAAGTGATGACTTTCATCAGCGGCGTGAGAAATCCGCCCGCTTTTCCGGCCATTGTGTTCATGAAACCAAGAATGGCGCTGTCATACCCGGCAAAGGTAGTGTTCAGCCATTGCGCAATTGCAGTATACTCCATACGGCATACCTCGCTTTTCTCGTAATTATCTCAAAGCCGCGGCGCGCCGTGCGCCGAAGCTCGGTGATTTTTCCGTTCGCGCTTTATTATACTATACTCCTCTCTCGGTTTCAAGATAAAAATTGCAATTTCGTCAAAAAAATTTACAAAACGGAAACAGAGCGTTTTCGCACCCCGTTATCCCTCCATTTGCTTGGCCAAGAAATCCGCTGCGGCTTGGGCAAGCTTTTGTTCAAGCTCCGTACCCACAGCCGACTCGCGCGGCGCAATAAACAGCACCGCCCCCATTATATCTCCCTGTGCGATTATGGGAGCGCAAACCGTGACGCAGTATTTGTCATCCGCCGCGCTCACCGGCACGAAGCTCGCCCCCGCCTCGGTGCGGTAAACGCAGCGCGCTTCAATAAGCGCGGTAAGCTCCGCGCTCACGCTCTTTTCGCCAAGCTCGCGCTTTGCCCCGCCCGCCACGGCGATTATCGCGTCCCTGTCGCACACGGCGGCTATCCCGTCCGCCGCGCGGCGGATGCTGTCGCACAGGGTAAAGGCGAAGTCCGACAGCTCACCTATCGGCGAATACTTTTTGAATATCAGCCCGCCGTCCTTGTCGGTGAATATCTCCAGCGGGTCACCCTCGCGGATGTGCATGGTGCGGCGTATCTCCTTGGGTATCACCACACGCCCCAAATCGTCTATTCTGCGTACTATCCCGGTAGCTTTCATTTTTATCTTTCTCCTTTGGCTCAGTTATTTCTCGTCTCGCTTGTCA
>CAYRPD010000092.1:0-6057 GCA_964426095.1 uncultured Oscillospiraceae bacterium
ACGGGGATTAGGCGGTCATTCACTTTGCCGTTTGCGACATTGGCTTTAATATCGTCCACATTATACGGATAGGCGTACTTATCCGTGCGAAGATAGACACGGTCATAAAGCTTCATAAACAAACGTGCGTCCTGCCCGTTATCATCGGCCTTGACCAAGGCGGGCTTAGTGTCGCAATAAATAGAGAGTAGCCCTTCCCTATCCTGCAGCTGATTGGCAACGTATATCGCAAAGCCGCAGACGGCCGTGGCCGTGCTGGGCGCGGTGGAAAGCGTGCGGGTATAGATAAGCTCGGTAGGCTCGGAAAAGACGGGGTGGGCGACATCGGCGAGGATAACCTCGTCAAAGCCCATGGCATAAAGCTCTCGGGCAAGCTCAACGGCGTAATTTCTGACGGAGAGATTATAAGCGTCAAGCCACGTGCCGTTATCGTCAATATAATTGGCGTTATTATCGGCGCGGCGGAGCGTGAACATCGTACTGCGAGAGGCAAAAAGCTCGTCCAAGCAGCAGCTTATCTGCGCGGCAAGATATATGCCGTTATTGTCCTCTTTAAGCTGGGCGATAAGGTCGGGCATGGCGGCGGTTTGCTCATTGGGAACGGTCAAGCCGTAGCTGAGCGCCATTTCCGCCTGAGAATCCCACAAGAGCTGGCCGGAGCGCGGCTTCATCTCAAGCACGAGGCCATTACCGGATTTGAGACGGGAGGTATACTCCTTGAGCTTTTCGGCGTTGACATCCGTATAGGGGACGAAAATCGCGCGAAATTCCGGGACATTCGTGCCCGCGAGGGGCTTAATGTAGGAATAATCCGACTGGTCGTAAACAAGCTCGGCATCGACTTTGTCGAACACTCGCACCTCGTTGCCGGAGCTGTCTATAGTGGTTTTCCCGTCGGAGAGTATAGGAAGCTCGACATTAACGCCGTCCTTGGTGATTACGGCGTACTTCTGCATACCGTAAAAAAGCACGACAATGAGCATTATCACGCCGAGGACTATCGCCGAGGGGACGAGGGCGTAATTTCTTTTTTTCTTGCGCCCTTTATAAAACTCGTAATTTTTTGCCAAAACTCAATCCTCTTTTTATATCATCATGCCGCGCTTTTTCGCCGCGAAGGTCAGCTCATCGCGAAAATCGGGGTGCGCAACGGCAATAAGGTTTTTCACTCTCTGCGAAAGCGGCAAACCGCGAAGCTTGGCTATGCCGTACTCGGTGACGATATAATCAACATCATTTTTGCCCGTGGTGACAGCCGCGCCGGGAGTTAGAATAGGCTGAATCTTGCTGACCGTGCCGCCCTTGGCGGTAGATGCAAAGGCAATGAAGCTCTTGCCGCCCTTGGACTGACACGCGCCGCGCACAAAGTCCACCTGTCCGCCCGTGCCGGAGAGGTGCTTTGTGCCGATAGTCTCGGCGCAGACTTGGCCGAGCAGGTCAACCTCAACGGCGGCGTTTATGGAAATCATGTTGTCGTTCTTCGCGATAACGGCGGGGTCATTGACGTAATCAACGGGCAAGAGCGCAATGCCGGGGTTATCGTCAATATAATCATAAATGCGCTGAGAGCCGAAGGCAAAGGTCGTGATGCTTTGGCCGCGATGAATCTGCTTTTTGCTGTTGTTGACCGCGCCGCAGGAGATAAGCTCAACCATGGAATCGGTGAACATCTCGGTGTGAATGCCCAAGTCGTGCTTGGATTTGAGCGCCATGCCGGTGGCATCGGGGATAGCGCCGATGCCGAGCTGGATGCAAGCGCCGTCAGGTATCTGCTCGGCGATGAGGTTGCCTATAGTTAGGCTGACCTCGTCCAAGGTGACGGGGGGCAGGACAGGCAGCTCGTGGTTATGCTCAATTATCGCGTCCACCTGGCTGACATGAAGCTGCAAGCCGCACACGGCGCGCGGCTGACGGTCGTTGACAACGACAAAAATGCGCTTGGCCTTATCTATGCTCGCGCCGCTCATGGAAGAAACCGTGGCAAGGCTGAAATAGCCGTGCTTATCCATGGGCGAAACCTCGGTGATGAAAACATCGAAATCATAAAGCGCGCGGATATGGCCGGGGATATCGCGATAGTAATTCGGGATAAAATCCGCCCAGCCGCCGTTTATCGCCTTGCGCGCGCCGGAACTTGCAAACCACGAAAGGCCGGTGAACTTCCCGGCAAGGTCGGGGTCGGCATAGCATTCCAAGGGGTAGACATCCAAGAGCGAATCCACCTTGACATTTTCTATCTCGCCCGCTTTGGCGCGCGCGGCAATGGCGGAAACGAGCGCGGCGGGGTGTGCCGCCGCAGAGTCCATGCCTATCATCCAGCCGCTTTGCACTCGCCCCGCAGCCTCGGCGGCGGTGGTGAGCTTATCGCGGTAAAGCTGCTCAAAATGGGTCATATCACTGTATCCTTTCAAGTATATATCTAATAGTAATATTTCACTTCCTGCGGCGGCGTTCGCGCCGGTCGGAATAGATGCGGTTATCGGAGATGCGACTGTCCGACTCCTGCATGAATTTTTTCAGCTTGTCCTCAAACGCTTTGTCGCCCGAAGCCGGGGCAACCTCGCCCGTTGGAGTTGCATACCGTGCGCGCGGCGCTTTCGCGGCAGGAGCAGGGTTATCTGCCGCCTTTTTGAGCGAAAGATTAATCTTCCCGTCCTCGCCGATGTTCAAAACGCGCACTTTCACCATCTGCCCGACGGCGAGAAAGTCCGCAATGTTGCTTACATAGGTATCGGCGATTTCGGAAATGTGGATAAGGCCGCTTTTTCCGTCCTCAAGGGCGACAAACGCCCCGAACTTGGTGATACCCGTAACCTTGCCTTCAATTACAGCTCCGACTTGCGTTTGCATGGCTATTCTCTCTTCCCCGACACGCGGCAGAGCGCCGCCGTCGGCACTTAAAATAAATTAATTAATCACTGAAATAAAAAATCTTCTCCCCAGGCATGACGAGGCCGAGCCGCTCACGCGCGAGAGCCTGCATAGTCTCGGCGGTTTTTGCGCTTTCCATGCGCTTTTTCAGGGCGCGGTTTTCTTCCTCGGCGCGGTCATATTCCCGCTCCAGCGCCGCCAAGGTCTGCTCGGCATAATAAAGGCGCTCAACGGAAAAAGTGAAAACGGCAAGGGCATAAATCAGCACGGCAACCGCCGCAAGGCGCAAAAGCGAAAAACGAGAGTGCATTTCATTCCTCTTCCCGCGCGGCACGGCGCAAACACCCTGCACCGAGGCCACGCTATAATAATAATTCATTTTCTCGCTTTTTGGAAGAGAAATTTTGCCGTTTCTGCGATTTTTTTAATTAATTTTTTAATTTGAAGAGTAATTTTTACGCCGCGGGCAAAAGCGCCGTCCGTCAGGGCAAAAACGCTGTCGCTGAGAGTGTGCATATACCCGGTGAAGCCCGCGAGCGCCGAGGCTAACTCCCACACGCCCATGCGCCCGCTGCCCGCGCCCATGGCGAACACGAAAGCCGACACGCCCGCGAGCACGGCAAACACAGCGTCCAGCGCCGCCGCGCCCGCTCTGCCGCTTCTGCGGCGCAGAGGGCGCAAAAGGTCATACGCAAGGCCGAGCGCCGCGCCCAGCACGAAGCCGAGCACCAAGCGCGCGCTCTGAGAGGAAAGCGCCTCACGCATTACGAAAAGAGCCGCGAGAAAAACGATGTGCGCGCGGCGGGTTCATCATAACAAAGCTCGGATATATGCCCCTCTAAGTCAAGCTGGCCGAGGTCAAGGTCAATGCGGCCTATGTGCAGCGCCTCGCCCCTGACGGTCAGCTCGCCCATGCTGGTAGTAAGCACAACGGTGTTTTCATCAAAGCCGGACACATCCTCCACGCCCGAAAGGGACATCCGCTCGCGGTTTTCAAGCGAGACGGCGTGGGCGCGCGGCGCGGCTTTTTCCTGTTCATACGGCATAGCGTAACACCTCCCGGTATCAATACTATGCCGCAGTGAGTTATATTATCAATCCTCCAGCTGCCACGGCAAGTCCACATACGTGGGGGCGTGGTGCATGGCGGGGATAAGCTTTTCGATTACATCAGAAGTTTTTATTTTCAAGGAAGAGCTGTTGATGCACGGGTGGCAGCCGAAAAATTCGCTTGAAAGCAAATCCTTATCTATAAGGAGCTTGACGCGGTTTTCCTTATCGTTCATAAGGCCGAGCACGCTCACGGAACCGGGCGTAATATCAAGCGCGGAGAGCATTTGCTCGGGCGTGGAGAACGAAAGGCGCGCCGTGCCGATTTGCTTTGAGAGAATCTTAGTCTTAAACGGCTTATCCCCCGGCATGAGGAGCAAATAAAGCTCGGTCTGCTGGCGGTTCGTGAGAAGAAGATTTTTGCAAATCTCACAGCCGAGGATTTTTTCAACCTCGTGGCAGTCCTCTATATGGTCGGCAAAGTCATGATCCACGCGGAAATATTCAAGCGCGAGGGAATCGAGGAGCGCATAACAGCGCTCTTCCTTTTCTATGCGCGTGTCGGCCGGGCGGCCTGTGTAAAGGGTTTTATCTATGTTCATTTTCTCACCTCTTGTTAGACGGCAGCCAAATATGCTGCGCTTCGGCGGCGGCGATAAGCTCATCGCGGAAAGCCGGGTGCGCCACGGAAACAAGCGCCTCGGCGCGCTCCCACGTGGAAAGCCCCGCGAGGTTGACCGCGCCGTACTCCGTGACAATGTAATGGGACATACTGCGAGGCGTGGTGATGATATCCATATTAAAATGCGGCACAATGCGCGAGGTGAGCTTGCCGGATTTATCGGTATACGTAGAGGTCAGGCACAAAAACGCCTTGCCCCCCGCAGAATGAACAGCGCCCGAAACAAAGTCAAGCTGGCCGCCCGTGCCGCTAATCTGCCGAAAGCCCACGCTTTCGGAGTTGACCTGACCGTAAAGGTCAACATTCAGGCAGCCGTTAATAGAAATCATGGAGTTATTTTGGGCAAGCATATGCGGGTTATTCACATAGCTGAGCGGCAAGCCCAAAAAGCTTTCGTTATGATTGACCCACTCGTAAAACTCATTGCTGCCCGCGAGAATCGCGGCAACATTCTTGCCGTGGTGGAGCGTTTTTTTGTTGTTGGTGAGCTTGCCGGCCTTGTGCATGGCAAGATAACCGTCGGAAGCAAGCTCGGTGTGCATACCGAGGTCTTTTAGGTCGCTCGCGGCAATGAGGCCGCCGAGAGCGTTGGGAAGCCCGCCTATGCCAAGCTGGACGGTAGAGCCGTTTTTGATAAAGGGCATGAGGTTGTGCGCAATGCGCATTTCGGTGTCTGTCGGAGCGGGGGCTTTCATCTCCCATATGGGGTAGCCGCCCGTTTCCACAACGGCATCCACCTCGGAAATGTGAATAACGCTGTCGTCATCGCCGCAAACCCACGGGAGCTTGTCGTTGACTTCAAGGATGATATGCTCCGCCTTATTCAAAATGGACTTCGGCAAGCCCTGGCAGCAGGAGCGGCTGAAATAGCCCTTATCGTTCATAGGCGTGACGGAGAGCATGGCGACATTGACGGTGAGGTAATTTTCATAATATGCGCCCATGTTCCGAAAGTCCATGGGGATGAAAAACGCCCTGTGCGCGTCCACCAAGCGCCGCTCATACGCCGAGCAAAACCAGCTGTTATATACAAAATGCTCAAAGGTCGGGTCGCACTCCGCCGTGAGGATAGGCCCGGGCAGAAGATTGCCGCGGATTTTCACGCCGTGCAGCTCATCCCTGCGGCGAGAGAGCGCCGCATCAAGCGTTTTGGGGAAGCCGTTTATAGAAGCATAGTCCACCCAATCCCCGCTCTTGACGAGGCGCACAGCCTCATCCGCCGTTTTTAATTTAGAGCGATATTCATCAAAAACAGACATCTCTTTCTCCCTCTTGCGTCAAAACAGGCGCATAAACGCGCCGTTTGTATTCCATACAATAATAATATACTTTATCACCCGCGCGGGTGCTTGTCAATGACGGAATTGTATACCTTTCCCGCGCAATTTTAAGCTATTCTGAACATATGAAAAAGCGGGGGCTGTGAACACAGTCTCCGCTTTTTATCGCCACGA
>CAYRPD010000093.1:0-5974 GCA_964426095.1 uncultured Oscillospiraceae bacterium
CCTCGCTTGCCGAGGATAAAAGGCGGCGGCAAATGCCCACCAAGTCCCCGGCTTCTATGAGCCGCGCCAAATAGTGCATTGCCGCGTCCGGGTCAGACCCGCGAAGTGACTTCATCAGCGCGGAAAGGCAGTCAAAATGCTCGTCCCCGTCGCGGTCGTAGCGCATGGAGCTGCGCTGGGATATGGCAACGGCATCTTCAAGGGTGATGGCCTCTTTCCCGTCACAGGCGGAGAACAAAAGCTCCACCGCGTTCACGCTCTTTCGCACATCGCCCCCGCAAGCGGCGGCTATGCGCTCTGCTACGCCCGAGTCTATCTCCACAGGCGTTTCGCGGCGCGATGCGCAAATATTCATCGCGCGCTCCACGGCCTTTTGCACCTCGCGCGGCTCAACGGGCTTAAATTCAAACACGGTCGAGCGGCTGAGTATAGCGTTGAATACGCAAAAATACGGGTTCTCGGTCGTGGACGCTATGAGCGTGATGCGCCCGTCCTCTATAAACTCCAAAAGCGACTGCTGCTGCTTTTTGTTGAAGTACTGTATCTCGTCTAAGTACAACAGCACGCCGCCGGGCGTGAGAAAGGTGTCAAGCTCGTCTATAATCTGCTTTACATCGCTTATCCCTGCCGTTGTCGCGTTGAGCTTGCGCAGTGTGCGGTTTGTCCGCTCCGCGATTATGCGCGCCACGGTGGTTTTGCCCGTGCCGGAAGGGCCGTAGAAAATCATGTTGGGGATTCTGCCGCTTGCGATTATGCGAGAGAGCATACCTCTTTCGCCCAGTATGTGCTTTTGCCCCACCACGTCACTAAGCTCTCTCGGCCTTATTTCGTCCGCCAAGGGCTTGTATGTGCTCTCCATCAGGCTCTCTCCTCCTTTGTAAGCTCGCTCACTATGTGCTGGCTCATTAAAAGCCCCGCGCTTGCCGGCACCCATACAAGTGACCCCGGCACGCTCCGCCGTCCGGGGGGCGGGGCTTCAAGCGCGGCGGGGGTCATCGGCTCTTCCGGGGAGAACACCACCGTGTGGTGCTCCACGCCCCTTGCGCGAAGCTCTTTTCGCACAACGCGCGCCAAAGCGCACCCGTAGGTTTTTGAAATGTCCGTAATCTCCAAAAGGTTTGCCTGCTGCTTGTTGCCCGTGCCGAGGGCGGATATCATGGGTATGCCGCGCTCGCGGCAGGTCATTATAAGGTCAAGCTTTGCCGAAACCAAGTCTATCGCGTCCGCGACAAAGTCGTATTCGCCGAAGAATTTATCGCGCTCGGCGGCAGAGTATGCGCCCACAAGGGCGTTTACGCGGATATCGGGGTTAATGTCGCGTATGCGCGCGGCCATAACCTCGGCCTTGGGCAGCCCCACCGTGGATGTAAGCGCGCAAAGCTGGCGGTTTATGTTGGTTTGGCTGACGGTATCCATATCTATGAGCGTCAGCGTCCCGACCCCGGCGCGCGCAAGCGCTTCCGCGCACCATGAGCCTACCCCGCCTATGCCGAACACGGCCACGTGGCTGTTATTCAGCTTTTCCATAGCCGCCGCGCCCAAAAGCATTTCGGCGCGCATTGTTCTCTCGTTCATTTAATGCCCTCTAAAAAACCGCCGTAAGTTACAATAACCTACGGCGGATGAATAATTCATGTTTACCCGACAAGCTTCAGCCAGAAGCCGCGCTCGGCCTCGTAGGGGGCTATAAGCTCTTCAAGCCAAGTCTGCAAAGCGGCGGTTTTCAGATCTTCCTCAGCTATTGCGTTGGAGCAGAGCTGGCCCTCGCCGACATAGTACATCACATGGTATCCGGCGTAGCTGCCGCTCTCGCCGTATACAACGGCGGTGTCGCCGTGCTTGTGCCCGGCAAAGCAGAACTCGTCAAACTCTTCTACCATCTGATTTTTCTGCACGGAGTCGTAAAGCCCGCCGTTGGTGTTCGAGCCTGTGTCCTCGGAGTTAGCGTCGGCCAATACGGCAAAGCTTTCCTCGGTGGCCTCGCCCGCTTTCCACTCGGCAAGAAGCTCTTCCGCGCGCGCCTTGGCGGCGGCCTTTGCTTCATCGGTGTATTCGCCGTTCTCGTCAGCCTCGGCCTTTACGAGAATGTGGCGCACCTGCGCGAGCTTGTAGTTATTGTCGTTGCGGGAGATAAACGCCACGACATAGTACCCGTCGGCAGAGGAGTTTTCGCAAACGGCGGCATCGCCGAGCTTGCGGGAAGCGTCCATCATCCATTCCTTATAAGTGCCGAGGGACGCGCCGGAAACGGCGGGGGAGTGGGTGCATTCTCTCTCGTCAAATACTTCGTCAATAGCGGCGTTCATGCGTGCTTCAATGTCCTCATCGTCAAGGGCGTTGTAAGCGGCCAAAACCTTTTCCGCCTGTGCCTTGGCCTCGGCCACGGTTTCCTCGGTTACGGCCTCGTTGCCGTCCGCATCCGCGACCTTCTCTGCGGAAATGTAGAAGTAAACGTAGTTAAAGTAATCCTGCTCCCCGTTGTAGGCGGCGTAATGCTCGCTCAGCTCCTTGTCGGAGTATTCAAGAGCGTCGGAGTAGGTTTGTGCGGCCTTATTCGCCAAAGTGCCGGAGTAGGCAACTTCGCGGGCAATGTCGGTGTCAACGCCGTTGCCGTAGTTTGCCGCGAGGAAGTTATCCGCGCTGGAGTAGCCCTGCAAGGTGGCGTAATAGTCGAGAGTGTCAATGTCGGTGTCAACCTCGGCCTTGTCCTCGTCGTCAAGAACTATGCCGTTTGCCTCGGCGTAATCGCACAGCGCCTTGTTCTGCACAAGCTGGGTAAGGGCGGAGTCAATAAAGTAGTCGCGCCATGTGCCGCCGTCGGTCATGGAGCATTCCTGCGAGGAAAGACCCGCAAGACCCGTGGACGAATCCATGCCGAAGATAGAAGCGTAGCTGCCGTACTGGTTGAGCCAATAGTAATACTGGCTGCCGTACTGGTAGTTGATTTCGGCGGGGGAGTAGCTTTCATCGCCGACGGTCACGGCCTCGGTGTGCGTGTAAAGGAAGCCGGAGTCAAGGAAGAGTATCGCGGCTATGAGAAGCACGACCAAAATCGTGCCTATCGTCCAGCGGCGCTTGCTCTTGGCCTTTGCCTTGGCCTCTTCCTGGGCTGCAAGCATTTTCTTGTCAGTGCCGGCTTCGCGCGCGGCCTGGCGGAGTTTCTTTTCGGTTGATGCGCTCATTATGTGTCATCCTTTTTCATCTTAGAATACTATAATAAAAAACAGCCTTGATATTATAACCCAATATCAACTGCGAATCAAGCAAAATTATGCTTTTGTCCCATTCCGCGGCAGATTTTTTTACCGCGCGTTCATAATCGGGCGCGGGTGAGCATATATTGAATATGTTGATTCAATGCGTTCGCCGGGAAAAGCGCCTTTCCCGGCGGCGAAATACCGCAAGGAGGCAGAGAAACATGGAACACGATATAGACGATTTTATCTTCGGCGACTATGACCCCGGCCCCAGCGGCCGATAGGGGCGAAAAACAGGCATTGCCGTTTTCGGCAATGCCTGTTGCGCTTATTATAGTCTTACGCTTCCTTGACTATGCGGTTAAGCACGTGGCGGCAGCGCTCTTTCGTGTATATCACGGGAACGGAGTATATCACAAGCGCCTCGGCCATGGCGCGCTTGATTATTTCATCGAAATCTTTCTCTTCGATGAAATCAAAGCCCGTGGGAAGCCCCATGCGCTTGTTCATCGCGCGTATTTCGGCGATAAAGGCCTTGGCCTTTTCCTCAACGCTTCCGCTTTCTTTTATGCCGGTTATTTCGGCCAAGCGCGCAAGCTTGGGGTAAACTGCCTCGCCGTAATCTTCAAGCACGATGGGGAGAATAACGGAGTTTGCAAGCCCGTGGGCAGTGCCGTAAATGCCGCCGATAGCGTGGGCAAACGCGTGCACATAGCCGACTGCGGCGCGGTTAAAGGCCAAGCCCGCGAGATAAGACGCGGTCAGCATTTGCTCGCGTGCTTCAATGTCGTTTCCGTCGGCGTAGGCTTTTTCAAGGTAACTGAATACCTTCACTACGGCATCCTCTGCGTTTTTGATGGATTCAGCGGTGTTGTAGTTCCATGTTACATATGCTTCAACCGCGTGCGTCAGCGCGTCAACGCCGGTTGTCGCGGTGACAAACGGCGGCATACCTACGGTAAGCTCCGGGTCAAGCACGGCGTACAGCGGGGTGATGGAAAAGTCCATGATGGCATATTTGTGGTGCTCTGCGTGGTTTGAAACAACCGCGCCCATAGTGGCTTCGCTGCCCGTTCCGGCGGTGGTGGGTATGCACACTATCGGCGGGACTTTCGCCAATACGTGCAAAAGCCCGGCCATTTTGTCGATAGGGGTGCGGGGCTTTGCCACGCGTGCGGCGGCGGCCTTTGCCGCGTCCATCGGAGAGCCGCCGCCTATTCCGATAAAGCCGTCGCAGTGTGCTTCAAGGTATAAAGCGCGTATTTTTTCCACGGTTTCCACAGAGGGGTTGGCTTCAACCTCGCTAAAGTGCGCAACGTATATTCCGTTGGCCTCAAGATTTGCTTTGACGGCGGGTACAACGGTGCGCCCGACGGTAGGGCCGGAAACTATAAGCGCGCGCTTTACGTTCAGCTTGTTCAGAATTTCGGGCAGCTTTTCACTGCTCCCTTTCCCGGATATAACCTGCGGCTCTCTCGTGAGAATGGGCAGCGCCCTTAATCCCGCGCTCATTACCACATTGCCCGTGCGATAAAATGCTTTCATCGCGGTGTCTTTTATTGTGCTCTTATTTGCTTTTTCCATTGTTCATTCTCCTGTCAACATTCAGTGGATTTCGGCGGCTGTGTCGTAGGCGCTGTGTACGGCGTGGGCGATAGTCCCGCTTGAAACGGCATCGCCTACCTTGTATACGTTCACGCCCATGTCCTTCAGGCGGTTGTACAGCTCGTTTACCGGGCGCACGCCCATAGACAAAACTACTTCCTCGGCCTCGATTTTGCTCAGCTTCTTGGTGTGCACATCCTCCAGCACAACGTGGTCTTTTTCAATCTTCATAAGGCGCTTGCCCGTGACAAACTCCGTGCCGTAGGGGTTAATACGACTTAGCTCATCGTCTTTAAGCTGGAACCATGTTCCGGGGGCAATTTCGTTTGCCATTTCCACCACAGTGACCTTGCAGCCGCTTGCGTTGAGAAATTCTGTCGTTTCAAGGCCGGTCATTCCGCTTCCGACAACAACTACCTTCTTGCCCTTTATCTCCTTGCGTCCCATGATTATATCGGGCGCGGTGCAAACGTTCGGAAGCTCCGAACCTTCAATTGAGCGGGGGATGAACGCCGTGCCGCCCGTGGCGACAACCACGGCGTAAGGCTTGAGTGCGGCCAGCGCTTCCGCTGTAGCTTCGCTGTTGAATTTCACTTCTACGCCAAGCTTATTTACGGAAGTCATAAGATCGCTTACGCACCAGTAGAGCTTATCCTTGAGGTGGCAGGTTGACGCGGTTATCACCTGACCGCCGGCTTTCTCGCCTTTTTCCAAAACCGTTACCTTGAAGCCGCGCTTTGCCAGTGTTTCGGCGGCTTTCAGCCCCGCAGGGCCTGCGCCGACAACCACAACACTGCGCCCTGCGCCGTCTTGCGTGAGCACGTTTTCCGTTTCGTGGCCGACTTCGGGATTGAGCGCGCATTCGCCGGGCTGTTCTGCGCCGATGTTAACGCCTGCGTTCTCCGTGAATGATTCTATGCAGTGCAAACAGCCTATGCATCGGCGTATCTCGTTTGCGCGTCCTTCCTCAACTTTTTTCACCCAGTACGGGTCGCAGATGAACGAACGCGCCGAGCCGATGAAGTCCTGAACCCCGTCCTCAAGCTGCTTTTCGGCCTGATCGGGCGAGCGCATGAAGTTTGCGGCAACTATCGGAATGTTCACCGCTTGCTTTATCTCCTTGGCTAAGTAAGCGCGCCAGCCGGGTTCAAATGAAGTCGGCTCAAGCCAGT
>CAYRPD010000094.1:0-5944 GCA_964426095.1 uncultured Oscillospiraceae bacterium
GGTTTTCCTGCACGAATTTCTTCCACCATGCGCGCTTGACGTTGTTTTTCAGCTCCACGCCGAGCGGGCCGTAGTCCCAGGTGTTTGCAAGGCCGCCGTAGATTTCACTGCCTGCGAAGATGAAGCCGCGGTTTTTGCACAGTGCGACTATCTTGTCCATTGTCTTTTCGGTGTTTTTCATTTGATCGTTCCTTTCCCGCGGCTGGCTGCCGCAGAGATATTTTATTTTGCCGCGAGTATTGTTATCTACTCTGACAATCTATCAGTATAACAGAATAATCCGCTTATAGCAACGATTATTAAGCTTTTAACACAAACTTATCCCCGCTTTATCCAAAAATATTGACATCGGCAACGAAAATGACTATAATCACGGTTATATAACAGAAACTATTAAGAGGGACGCGAAAAAAACTAACAATTTAGCATAAAGTATAAATTTGAAAGTGAGTAAAAGTCAAATGACAAAATGCGAAATTAGGAAATGGCAGCTTGCAGATGCGAAAGATTTGGCAACGGCTCTTTCAAACAAAAAAGTACAGGATAATTTGCGAGACGGATTACCGTACCCGTACACCGAGCAAGACGGAGAAGATTATATTTCCTTGATGCTTGACGCTGACGATAACAACACTTTTGCTTTTGCGGTCACAGTAGGCGAAAAAGTGATAGGCAGCATCAGTGCCTTTCGTCAAGACAATATACATCGGCAGAGCGCCGAGCTTGGCTATTACATAGCGGAAGAATACTGGGGAAAAGGTATTATGACCGAAGCGGTAAAACAGCTTTGCGATTATGTCTTTGCACATACCGATATAATCCGTATTTATGCAGAGCCGTTTTCTTATAATATCGCTTCTTGCCGTGTTCTTGAAAAAGCGGGTTTTATCTGCGAGGGTACACTCCGCAGTAACGCAGTAAAAAACGGCAAAGTGCTGGATATGAAAATGTACTCGAAATTGAAAATTGAGATGTAAAACCTGCTGCGTTTTAAAGCAAATCCACCGTGAGCCTTGCGCCTGCTGTCGGTTCTCCCCCACGCCATGCGAAAATCGGCACTGGATTTTTTCTTCATACGCTGGTATAATACCGTATCGTATATAAAGAGAATCGGAGGATACCGCCTTATGGATAATCGGCAGACTGCTTTGCGCGCGGGAAAAGTGAAAAACTATTCGCTCAGCCTTATGCGCTTTCTCGCCATGCTCTCGCTCACCACTTGCCATATGTTCCAACAGGCGGGGTATGAGATTACGGCGAATCTCCTTTCCACGGCGGTGCAGATTTTTCTCCTGCTCAGCGGGTATTTGTACGCGCACAAGGAGTTTGACGAACCCGCCGGGCGCGTCAGCTTCGTGCTGAAGAATTTCGTGAAGATTCTTTTGGACTATTATCTTTGCGTCATTCTCCTCATTGTCCCCGTTTATTACTTCAAAGCCCCCGAATATATAACCTCTACCGGGCTTCTCCACCTCGCTTTCGGCCACAGCGGGTGGCACGGGGTGCACCATTTGTGGTATATCTGCCATTGCCTTTTGTGCTATGTCATGACCCCCGTGCTCTATGACCTCAAGCGCTATTTCAAAGCCAAGGGCTGTATGCTCGCCGGGGTGATTGCGCTTTTGGCGGCAATGGAGCTTATATTAAAGGTGTATGAATCCTACTTCAAGGCGTATTGGCTGGCCTGCTACGTGATAGGCTACTTCATGGCCGATATAGTCGAGGATAAGAAAAAGCTCAACACCCTTTGGGCGTTCTCGGCCGTGTCGGGCGCGGCGCTCACCGCGCTTACCTATTGGTATAAGTTTTATTATTATGACAGCGTTTCCGGCCAAGTATCCATGCTTACATACTATGTTTTTGTGTTCCTTTTTGAGTACGGCGTTGTGCTGCTCGGTCTCGGCGTGTTTATAACGCTCTTTATCCTGACCCGCTCCGTTCACTGGCCGGACGGCTTGCGCAAGCTCTTTGATGTGACGGATAAGCTTTCCTATGATGTCTACCTTGTGCATATGATTTTTGTCGAGGGGTGCTTGACCGTTATCGGCAAGCTCGGCAACATATGGCTTGAAGCCGCGATAACGCTGGCGGAGGTGTTCCTCACGGCGGCGATACTCCATTGGATAAGCAACAGACTTAAACCCTTGACCGATAAGCTGACGGCAAGGCTGTGATTTGTTAATACTCCAAAAAGCTCGGACGCTTTCAAGCCGAGCTTTTTGCATATTCGGGTGAAACAAAACGGATAATAACATCGTCAAACCCGAAGATGCGGAGGCATAGAGATGAAAAAGCTTCTTAATAAATTTCAACATAGCCAAACGGCGCAGGCCGCGCTTATCTCGGCGAGCATATTTGTGTTTATACTTGCCGCTACTGCGTTTTTCATTGCGGAAAGTGCCGGTGTAAGCGCGGCGGCGAGTGTCCCGGAGACTGTAAGCGCGGAGACTGCGGCAGAGAGCACGGATTTAACCCCACCGCAAATCACCTTGCATTATGATAGCTCCTACCGCCCCGCTTGGCTGGACGGGTACGAGGAAGAGGGCTACTCCGCCGTGGACGAGCATGACGGGGACATTACCTCGTCCGTTGAGGTCACGAGGGAAAACGGCGTTATAATCTATGAGGTTACGGATGCGGCGGGCAATCGCGCCCAAGCGGAGCGGCGGCCTGATTATTCCGTGGCCGCGCCCGTGCTCACGCTCTTGGGCGGGGCTGAGGTCACAATAAGCGCGCGCCCAAGCTACGCCGACCCCGGCTGCACTGCCTTTGACGAAAACGGCAACGACATGACGGAGTATATCGCCGTCAGCGGCGATTTGCGTCCCGATACGCCGGGGGAGTATAGCATTGAATATACTATTACCAATGCCGTCGGCGACAGCGTCAGCGCGCGCCGCGTCGTCACGGTTGCGGGTGAAATGCTCTCAGTGCCCGAAGTGAGCGAGGAAAAAGTGATTTACCTCACCTTTGACGACGGCCCCGGCGCGTATACCGACGCGCTTTTGGATGTTTTGGCCGAGTACGGCGCAAAGGCCACGTTTTTCGTCACCGGCAACCGCGAAAGATATCGCGACGCGATAACGCGCGCCTATAACGAGGGTCACGCGATCGGCGTGCATTCCTATACGCACGATTACGGCGAGATTTATTCCGGCGAGGAAGCGTTTTTCGATGATTTCAACCGCACACAGGATATGATTTATTCCCTCACCGGCTCATATACCCAGCTTTGCCGCTTCCCCGGCGGCAGCTCAAATACCGTCAGCCGCTTTAATTCCGGCATAATGACTCGCCTGACGGCGGAGCTTGAGCGTATGCAGTACCGCTATTTTGACTGGGACGTTACCAGCGGCGATGCGGGCGAAACGCGCAGCACGCAGTGCGTTATAGAGAATATTATCTCCGGCTGTGCGGGCAAGTCCCATGCCGTTGTTTTGCAGCATGATATAAAGGATTTCAGCGTGAACGCAGTGGAAAGCGTTTTGCAGTGGGGCGCGGAAAACGGCTATACCTTCAAAGCCCTTGACCTCAATTCTCCCACCGCCCACCATGGTATAGCTAATTGAGCGGGTGGCGCATACGTAATCCGATTGCGGAATTTGCTTTGCGGTGGTATACTGTAACTAATAAAGGATAAGGGGGCGCAGACAGTGCAAACAACAGTTGAACATTCAATAAAAGCCGCCGAAGCGTCTTTACTCATGGAAGGGTTTGCTGTTTCCGATTCCAGCAAGGAGCTGTGCAAAAAACTGCTCAACGGCGAAATATCCTTGGAGCAATACTTGGCCTTTGTCACGGCAAACGCTAAAGGGCATTGACTATGGCGTACAGTATTGATTCTATAGCGGATAACTGCTATCCGGGAACGCTTTGCCTGATTAATAAGCTCGGCATTCGCGATGAAAAGCTGCTTTCCGAAACCGAATCGGCTGTGGTTTTGGCAAGAATGAGCTTGTTGGATCAAAACCCGCTTCAAGGCTGTTTCGATTTTGAGCATTATAAGGCTGTTCACGGCTTTCTCTTTTGCGATTTGTACGCATGGGCGGGGCAGATACGCACGGTTGATATTGCCAAGAAAGGAACGGCTTTTGTTCCGGCGAATGATATAGAGCGATGTGCAAAAGCCTGCTTTGCCCGCCTGTCGGCCTTTTCCGCAGAGGGGCTGTCACGGCGCGAGCTTGCCTATGAGATAGCGGATTTTTATAATACCGTTAATCTGCTACATCCGTTCAGAGAGGGCAACGGCAGAGCACAGCGTGCTTTCTTTGTACAGTGGCTTCAGCATTTGGGTTATAGCTTTGATTTGTCAAAAGCCGATACCGATAAATTGATGATTGCGACTATTCAAGCCGCGCACGGTGTGCTTGATATGCTGGCAGATTTCTTTGAAGAAACCGTTTTTGAATAATGTTTATCATCCCCCGTGCATTCTGCGCGGGGGATTGCCGCGCCCGGTTTCGGCTCTTCTTACACAATTCACCGTTGACAAGGGCGCTTGCGGATATTATTATATTCTTGCGCCGCATCCCCCGCTGAGGGGAGCGACAGCAGAAAGGAATTGAATATGAAAAAGAAAAGCTCTGGTTCTTCCGTCAGCTTGATGGCCGCGCGCGGCATTTTGGGTGCGCTCGTGGTCGTGCTGGCACTGCTCGGCAACACCGTGCGTTTCGGCCCGTTCCCGATTACGCTCGCCCTTGTCCCGATTATCACGGGCGCGGCGCTTTACGGCGCGTCCATGGGCGCGCAGCTCGGCGGCTTCTTCGGCTTGGTTACGCTTATCATCGGCCTTGTCGGGCTTGACGGCGGCACGGTTATGTATCTTATGGGCATCTCGCCCGTGGCGTGTATTGTTGTGTGCATTCTCAAAGGCGTTGCGGCGGGCTGGCTCTCGGGGCTTGTGTACACAGCCGTTGCCAAGAAGAATGAGCACCTTGCCGTCATTGCGGCGGGCATTGTCTGCCCCGTTGCGAACACCGGCGTTTTCATCATCGGTATGCTCTTGTTCTTCACGTCCGCCCTTGAAACCTGGGCGAGCGGGCAGGGGCTTTTGTACTATGTGATTTTCGGCCTGACGGGGATAAACTTCCTCGTGGAAACGGCCGTTAACCTCGTCCTCTCCTCCGGCATAACCACGGTTATAAAATACGGCAAAGGCAGGAAAAGCAAATGATACTCGCTCTTGATGTCGGCAATACCAACATCGTTCTCGGTTGCATAGAGGACGGGAAAATCCTCAATGTTGTCCGCATCCAAACGGATGTTAACATGACCGGCGATGAATATGCCATTAAGCTTAAGGACATTTTGGAGATTTACTCCGTGGATGTAAAGGCCTTTGAGGGGGCGATAATGTCCTCTGTTGTGCCGCCCGTCACGCGCAGATTGCAAGAGGCCGTGCGCTTTGTCACGGGGTGCGAGTGCCTCATGGTCGGCCCCGGGATGAAAACCGGGCTTAATGTCCGCATAGATGACCCCGGCACGCTCGCGGGAGATATCGTCGTCGGAAGTGTTGCGGCCATGCAGTGCTACGGTACGCCCTGTATAGTCCTCGATATGGGTACGGCCACCACCATAGTGGCAATTGACGGCAATAACTGCTACCTCGGCGGGGCGATAATCCCCGGCGTGAAGCTTTCCTACGCCGCGCTCTCCGCCGGCGCAAGTCTCCTGCCGGAGATAGCCATAACCGCGCCCAAATCCTGCATCGCAAAAAACACGGTTGATTCCATGCGCTCCGGCGCGGTGTACGGCACGGCGGCGATGATAGACGGCATGATAGACCGCATGGAAGCGGAGCTTGGGCAAAAGTGCAGCCTTGTCGCCACGGGCGGCATTGCACAGTTCGTCACCCCCCACTGCAAGCGCAAAATAATCTGCGATAACGACCTTCTCTTGAAAGGCCTGTGGATTCTGTATCAAAAAAACAGCGGAAAATAAGGGA
>CAYRPD010000095.1:0-5866 GCA_964426095.1 uncultured Oscillospiraceae bacterium
CTCGGTCAAGCGCACCAGGTCAAGGTCACGAAGGAGAACACCGTTATTGTTGACGGCGCAGGCTCTTCCGAGGACATCAAGGCGCGCACCGCACAGATAGAGCATCAGATCACCGTCACCACTTCCGAGTACGACAAGGAAAAGCTTCAGGAGCGCCTTGCAAAGCTGGCCGGCGGCGTTGCCGTTATCAAGGTCGGTGCTGCAACCGAGACCGAGATGAAAGAAAAGAAACTGCGCATTGAGGACGCTCTCAACGCCACTCGCGCCGCAGTTGCCGAGGGTATCGTACCCGGCGGCGGCACGGCCTACGTGCTCGCTTCCAAGGCAGCCGACAAGCTCGTCAGCACTCTTGAGGGCGACGAAAAGACCGGCGCTGCCATTATCGCCAAGGCGCTGAAAGCCCCCACCATGCAGATTGCCGCAAACGCCGGCCTTGAGGGCGCTGTTATCCTCAACAACGTCTACTCCGCCGAGACCGCAAACTACGGCTACGATGCCGCAAACGACAAGTACGGCGATATGATAGCCATGGGTATTGTTGACCCGACCAAGGTTTGCCGCAGTGCGCTTGAAAACGCCGCTTCCGTGGCCGCAATGGTGCTCACGACCGAGAGCCTCGTTGCCGACCTGCCGGAGAAGAATCCCCCCATGCCCGCCGCCGGCGGCGATATGGGCGGAATGTACTGAGCCGATAGGCAAAGTACAGCGTCAAAAGGTAAATAGATAACAACCAGCCCGGTGCTCCCGCACCGGGCTGGTTCTTACCTATTCTCATTTAAATGCAAGGGACGGTTTGCCCTCGTATGGCGTAAATACAACTGAGCCATCTTTTATTATAACGTATTTCCAGTCAGACAAATCATAATCTATCGATTCTATATCATCATTCTTATCATATATAGAACAGGACTGGCTAACTACACACTCACTACTATATCCGCCGTCATAATCGTAGCTTTTCTTTGTGTTATCCAGTTTATTGCAAACAACAACATAAGAATATACTCCCTCCGCCGCACTGATAGTCCAATGTCCAACGGGTATATCCTCGCCTACTACCCACGCACCTTGTGGGACAGTAACCTCTTGCCATTCTTCGGAGTTCCACATAGCAAGATTAATTTTATCTTTCAGCGCAACAAGCTCTTCGTAACTCATGCCGGTCAAATCTATCTGCGCTCTGTTTTCATCTTTTATTGTGCTGACCTTTTTAGTATCAACTTCTGCGTTGTCTTTATCCTTTTTAGCATCCGCAAAGCATACAACGGACAAGGATAGCAGCAGCACAAGAACAATTACAAATGAAATAATGCGTTTCATATTAACAAGCTCCTTTCTACTGTTAATCACTCTACATACTTGGCAACTACACTGGGAATCGTAACAGACGCACCCAAAACTGTTTCATAGGTATACAAGCCCTCTGATGTGCCGTAGAATGTGATTTTATCATCTTCAAGTATTCTGTTTTTACTGCCGTAGTTATCAACGTAAAGCAGAACGACATTATTATAGCTTCCCGATGTGGCTACTCTGTATGTAGAATAATATCTTGAAGAGGAAGCTTCCGAGCACACTTGAAGTACAACACCGGAAAATCTCACATACTCACCCTCATATTCATCCGGGGTTCTTGACAGAGCATCATATGATATGCTTTTACAATTCTTCTTGTAAAGCTCTTTCAATTCTTCATCAGTCAGAGAAAACTTTTCGCTTTTTACCTGAGTATTACACACTTTGCAGTACATAACGTGCGTTCCCTTTTTAGTCTCTGTCGGCATTTCGGTCACAACCCAATCACCCGGCGTATGCTCAAGCTTTGCAACGCTCTGCGATACGATTTCTCCGCAGACAGTGCAAATCCCCTGCTCTTCACCTTTTTCGGTGCAAGTCGGCTTTTGCGTTTCTTCCCACTCAATAACCGTATGCCCCAGCTCTTTGCCCTCTTTCTTCCCGCAAACAGAACACGTCTTTTTCTCGGTACACGTTGCTTCCGTCCATGTGTGACCGAGCGCTTTTCCGCTCTTTTCACCGCAAACGGAACAAATCATAGGCTCTGTGCAAGTGGCATCATCCCATTTGTGTCCCAAAGGTTCTCCTTGAGTTCCGAGACAGCGCTGACACGTTTTTGCCTGAATGCAAGTGGCTTCCAGCCAATCATGCCCCAGCGCTTCGCCTTCAGTCTCGCCGCATTTTGAACAAGTCGCGGGCGATGCGCAGGTTGCTGCTGTAAACTCATGCGATATACAGCAGGCACTCAAAGCAAGTGATAATACAGCTACAGCAACAAGGATTAAACTTTTCTTTAGGTTTCTCATATTATTCTCCCTTTCTATTTTTTGTGAGTGTAGCTGACTTCATTATACATATATTAAACTAATATTTCAAGTTGTTTTCTGAATTTATTAATTTTTGTGTTTAAGCTTGATAAACTAATCACGGGTGATTAATGTGATAGATTATAAAGTCATCGGTTCACGAATCAGAAAACGGCGCATTGAATGCCGTATGACGCAGGAGCGTTTGTCCGAAGCTGTAGATATTACGACCGTTTATTTGTCAAAGATTGAAAACGGCCATGTTCGCCCTACTTTGGATTTGCTGGATTTAATCTGCACCGCTCTCGGCTGTGATTTGGGCTACATCATCGCCGATTCTTCACCCGCATCCAACAACTATCAAACCGAGCACGTAGTTGAGCTTTTTAATTCCTGCTCGCCCAAGGTAAAGCCCATTGCGATTGATTTATTGAAAAAGCTGTCTGAAATATAAAGTTTACCCGGCACTCAAGTATGAGCGCCGGGTTTTATTGCATATTCGGTTTTGCAATTCCGATTTCTACTCCGCAATGCGGTAGATGTAATAAAGGCAATTGTCGCCGTTGACGGAAGCGGCGAGGTAGTAGCCATAATCCTCAAGCGAGCCGTGGGACTTCACGGCAGAAGTGATTACTATATACTCGCAGTTTTCTTCAAGCGCATTTTCTCCCGTTGCGTCAAGCTCCCAAAGCCCGTCATCGGCATACATGAAATCGGTTTTGTTCGTAAACGGGGTGAGGATGAGCGCGTTGTAGCTGCGCGTCCAGAAAAAGAGCGATTTCGGCATGAGTACGCGCGTTTCCCGCTCGCCGGTGAGATTATAAATAGTGTCGCACATTTCCTGTACGCCGGGGATCATCTTCTCGGCGTTGTCGGCGCGGCGAAACGATATTCCCGCGACATTCCCATCCGAAATGAGCAAAAGCGTTCCCACCATTGCAAGCAGCACCGCTACCTTTTTCCACTTTTCGTGCAGAGAGCCGAGCGCGTGGATAACGCAATAGACAAATACCCCGCCTATCGGCAGCGGCCAAAACACGCGCACAACGCGCTCCGGGTCGCCCATGATTTTGACCATGTAATGAATGAAAACGGGGTTGAAGATGAAAACGCACAAAATGAGCGAGGGATAGACGAAATACTGCCGCGCGCGATCATGCTCTTTGTTCGGGGAGAGCAGGAGATAGACGCAGCATATCGCAAACGGGATGAACAGCCGCCCGTCCAACGTGCCGAGGCGGTAAACATCCATAGTCTCTTCAACGATTATTCTTAAGCTTTCAAGCATTGCGTTTCCCTCCTCACATCATCAAATGCGCCGACATGAGCGCAAGGCTTGGCGTGACGGCAAGGGCGAGCTTCCACACGGTTGAATACTCTTTCGTGCGTATTACGTACACAAGCCCCCAGCAGCCGAGCAGCATCAGGCACATTTCCGCACTGCTGGACGCAACCATGCACCCGGCGGCATTGGCAAGGAATATCCCCAGCCACAAAAAGCGCCGATGCTTTTTGTCCTGCTCATCTTCAAGGCGGAGGAAGAAGTAGAGCGCGAGGGGACAAATAATGCTCGGCCCGAACGCCTTGCCCATCCACGGGTAGCAGATAGCCCAAGTGTAGCGCAGATTCATCGCGACTGCGCAAATCTCATAGAAAACGCTCAAAAGCAGCAGCGCAAGGAGCGCCTTTTCCCGCTCGCCCTTGTAAAACACCGTGACGAGCCTATAGAGCACCGCATAGAAAAGCACGATGAAAAAGCCGGGGAGCACCGTGCGCGCGAGCACAAGCACGCTGAACGAGAACAGCTTCGCCAGCGCACCGAGGAAGAGCGCCCAAGGGGAGAAAACATAAGATAAGTACCGGCTCATCTGCGCAAAGTAATCAAGGGCAAAGCCCGTTGTGGGGTCGGTGCGCATAATGTCATCGGTGTAAAGGGCGGTGTTCGCAATTGCAAGATACCAGCCGTCATCAATATTCCACGTGCCGCCGCCGAGCGTTGCGCGCAGAATCTGCCACGCAACCACAAGCGCCAAAAGCGCAACGCACACCCACTCGCGCCGCGTAAGCGCAGGCTTGTGGCGTTTTTCGGACGGGCAGCGGGATTTGAGGAAGAACCCCAGCACCGCCAGCGCCGCCGCAAGCACAAAAAACACCGCCGACATCATCGTAAACGAGCCGTCCGCAATGAAAAACGGCAGATACACCGCCTCAAAAAGCGTCAAAAACGCGCAAATACCGAACAGGAACACAAAGCCCCTGTCAAAATCGGTTTTATGCAGAAAAACATATCCCATGCCCAGCGGCAAGAGCGTCAACGCCGCACCCAGCGCCGCAACACGGACTGTAACTTCCAAAGCTGTTGCCATGAATTATCCTCCGATAAGAAAATAGCGAGGAAATTATAACATATCCGCTATAATAAAATCAACACACTTGAAAAAAACGCCCGCGTGCGATATAGTATTTACATTAAAAGAAAAAAGGCGGGGAAAGACATGGGCGAGGAGCAAACACTGCGCTTGGGGGCAAGCGCAGAGCTTGATCTCGTGAAAACCTTTGAGTGTGGGCAATGCTTCCGCTGGAATGCGGACGAAAACGGCGTATACACGGGCGTTGCGCATGGATACGCCGCGCGTGTGTGGGAAAAGGATGGCGAAATCTATATTCGCTCGCGCGCGTCTATAGAGCTGTGGCACGAGTATTTTGACCTCGGGCGTGACTATGCCGAGATAAGCCAGGGCTTTCACGGGGGCGAATACCTCGCGCAGTGCGTGGAATACGGGCAGGGCATACGCATTTTGCGGCAAGAGCCGTGGGAAGCGCTGTGCTCGTTCATCATCTCCCAGTGCAATAACATCAAGCGCATTAAGGGCATTACGGAGCGGCTTTGCCGCGATTTCGGCGGCACGACCGAGTTTGACGGGGAGCGGTTTTTCACCTTTCCCGCGCCGGAGTGCCTTGCCGCGCTCACGGAAAGCGATCTCGTCTCGCTTCGCTGCGGTTATCGCGCGGCATACATCATCGCCGCGGCGCGCGCCGTTGCCGAGGGTACGATAGACCTCGATGCGCTCATATCCGCAAATTATCACGATGCCAAGGCGGCGCTTCTCGCGTTGCCCGGTGTTGGCGAAAAGGTTGCCAACTGCGTGGTGCTGTTCGGGTTGGGGCACATGGAAGCATTCCCTATAGATGTGTGGATTCGCCGCGCCCTGCGCGAGCATTTCCTGCCCGATTTTGACCCCGCCACGCTCGGCGAATACGCCGGGCTTGCCCAGCAGTACATATTCTACTACGCAAGAGAAACTGGGAAATAGGAGAACACTATGTTTAAGCGCATTATATTGGGGATTCTTTTTGCGCTCCTCTTTGTTTTGGGACTTTGGGGCGCGACATGGGTTATCTCGCTTTTGCTTTTGACACAGCCGAGCGATGCCGTGATGACCCCGGCGATAATCATCGGCTTTTTTGCGGTATTCATACTGTACCTTGTTAAGCGCGTATCGGCAAGGGCGTTGCCCTCGCCGCCGGTGTGGCTGCTACAGCGG
>CAYRPD010000096.1:0-5831 GCA_964426095.1 uncultured Oscillospiraceae bacterium
TGTTCTTTGCCCCCGCGTCAAAGGAGTTTTCCATAAGCTCCTTTATCACGCTCGCCGGGCGCTCCACCACCTCACCGGCAGCTATCATGTCGGCAACGTGGGGAGAGAGAATATTTATCACAGACATTAGTCAGTCCTCCGCTTCGGCTTGCTTCGCTTCGCATCGTTGCGGCATACTGCGGCCGCTTTTCCCGTCTGCGTTGTTGTCAAAGCTTGAAATACACAAAGTATTCCTGCGCTTTGCCGCCTAGCCGACGAAAAAACCGTTCTCGCAGTCTGCTCGCACCTCTGCTTGCTCAGCAAGCCTCGCTTACATTTATGTGTATTGAGATTTGAAAAAATCTATTTGTGATACTTTCTTTTATCGGAAAACATATTATACATTAAACTTATTGAAAATTCCATAGTGATTATGTTAAAATAGGCTGATAATTATATTGAATAAGGAACATGAGCTATGAGCTATGAAAGAAAAGTGATAGATGTCGCGGAGATTGCCCGCCAAGAGGGGATATGCCGCGAGTTTGCAGAGCGCTGCGCCCGCGAGGGCAGGACGCTTTTGGCCATGGTGGACACCTACGGCTGCCAGCAAAACGAGGCCGACAGCGAAAAGCTGCGCGGGTACTTGGCGGAGATGGGCTGCGGCTTCACCGAGGACGAATTTGAAGCGGATATCATCGTTGTCAACACCTGCGCCGTGCGCGAGCACGCGGAGATGCGCGTGCTGGGCAACGTGGGCGCGCTCAACCACTCCAAAAAGGCAAAGCCGGGGCAGATAGTGGCGGTGTGCGGGTGCATGGTGCAGCAAGCGCACATGGCGGAGAAAATAAAAATGTCCTACCCCGTGGTGGATCTTGTTTTCGGCCCGCACGAGCTTTGGCGCTTCCCGGAGCTTTTAATGCGCGTATACACCGGGCATAAGCGCGTATTCGCCACGGAAAACAGTGACGGCACGGTTGCCGAGGGCATACCCGTGCGCCGCACGGACGGGGTGAAGGCTTGGCTTTCGATAATGTACGGGTGCAACAACTTCTGCACGTATTGCATTGTCCCCTATGTGCGCGGGCGTGAGCGCTCCCGCCGCCCCGAGGATGTTATAGCCGAAGCGCGTGAGCTTATCGAGGCGGGGTACAAGGATATCACGCTCTTGGGGCAGAACGTAAACTCCTACGGGCGCGATTTGGGCTTGGATGTGGACTTTGCAGACCTTATCCGCGAGATAGATAAAATCCCCGGCGATTATCTCTTGCGTTTCATGACGAGCCACCCCAAGGACGCGACCGAGAAGCTATTTAAAACTATGGCCGAGTGCGCCCACTGCGCCCACCAGCTGCATCTTCCCGTGCAGTCAGGCTCGGACAGAGTGCTCAAGGCGATGAACCGCAGCTATACCCGCGAAAAGTACATTCATCAGGTGGAGCTTGCCCGCCGCTATATGCCGGACTTGGTGCTCACGACCGATATTATAGTAGGCTTCCCGGGCGAGACGGAAGAGGAATTTGAGGACACGATAAGCTTAGTGGAAAAGGTGCGCTATGACGCGATGTTCACCTTTATCTACTCCAAGCGCGTCGGCACGCCCGCCGCCAAAATGGACGACCCCTACACGCGCGAGGATAAGCAGCGGCACTTTGACCGCCTTATGGATGTCTCCAACCGCATTTCCGGCGAAAAGCACCGCGAGTACGAGGGGAAAACCGTGCGCGTGCTCGTGGACGGGGAGACGGGCAAGCCCGAATACAACCTCTCTTCCCGCACAAACGGCGGCCGCCTTGTGCACCTGCACGGCGACCCGGCGCTTATCGGGCAGTTTATAGACGTGAAGATTAAAAGCTCCAACACCTGGGCGCTTTACGGCGAGATAGAATAATTCGACAGCGTTCGACACGTACAAAAAAAATTTAAAAACATTTCGACAAAATTCGACAAAGGCAGGTAAACAAAATGGCAGAGCTAACGCCGATGAAGCGGCAGTACAACAAAATAAAGGAGAACCACGCCGATTGCCTGCTGTTTTTCCGCTTGGGGGATTTCTACGAGCTTTTTGACGATGACGCAAAGGTTGCCTCGCGCGAGCTGGATTTAGCCCTCACCACGCGCGACAGGAACGTAGAAAACCCGGACGAGCGCACGCCGATGTGCGGCGTGCCGTATCACAGCGCCGAAGCGTACATTGCCCGCCTCATTGCCAAGGGCTACAAGGTGGCTATCTGCGAGCAGATGGAGGACCCGGCGCTTGCAAAGGGCTTAGTCGAGCGCGAGGTAATACGCATCATAACCCCCGGTACGGTTACTGAAAGCTCCATGCTGGTGGACGAGAAGAGCAACTACATCTCTTCCGTTTACTACGGGGCGGACGGGGGCGCAGTCGCTTTTTGCGACATTACCACGGGCGAATTTTGCTGCGCTTCCTTTACCGAAGAGCCGTCCGCGCACATTGTCAACGAGCTGGGGCGCTTTGCCCCCCGCGAGGCCGTTTTGTCCCCCGGCGCGGAGGAGAATGCCGAGGTGCGCGATTTTCTTTTGAAAAAGCTCGGGGTCATGCTGGAAGCGGGCGAAAAGCGCTTTGAGTATATGCCCTGTGCGGCGCTGGTGTGCCAGCAGTTTGGGTATTCGAGCGTGGACGAATCCGATATAGGCGCGTCCCCCGCCGCCGTGTGCGCCGTGGGCGCTCTCTTGGCGTACATAATCGAAACGCAGAAATTCAACCTTGACCATATCCGCCGCTTAGAGGTGTTCGAGGGCGGCAAGTACATGGAGCTTGACTGGGCAACCCGCCGCAGCTTGGAGCTTACCGAGGCTCTTCGCACGGGGGATAAGCGCGGCTCGCTGCTGTGGGTGCTGGATAAAACGAAAACGCCCATGGGCTCGCGTATGCTGAGAGCCTGGGTGGAAAGGCCGCTTCTCTCCGTGGCGGGGATAAAGCGCCGCCTTGCGGCGGTGGACGAGCTGGTGCGCGATAATGTCGCCCGGTCGGAGCTTATGCTGGCGCTGAAAGAAATCAGCGATATGCAGCGGCTTGTCGGGCGCTGCGTTTACGGCACGGCGGGTGCGCGCGATGTAAAAACTTTGGCCGACTGCGCGAGCGTTCTGCCGCGTATTAAGGAGCTTTTAGCCCCCTTTACGAGCGTGGAGCTTAAAAGAATCTGCGCGCTTGACCCCTTGGAAGAGCTAAGGCGCGAGATAGACCGCCGTTTAATTGACGATCCCCCGTTTTCCGTGCGTGAGGGCGGATTTATCCGCGCGGGGTACTCCGAGGAACTGGATAAGCTGCGCAATGTGCGCGATAACGGCGCTGACATGATGACGAAGCTCGAAGCGCGTGAGCGCGAGCGCACGGGCATTAAAAAGCTCAAGGTGGGGTATAACCGCGTGTTCGGGTACTATATAGATGTGCCCAAGTCCGCCGGGGAAAAGGGAATCCCGGAGGATTATATAAGAAAGCAGACCTTGGTTTCCAACGAGCGCTACTTCACCGCCGAGCTTAAAGAGCTTGAAAGCGAGCTTCTTTCCTCGCGCGAGAAGATAAACGAGCTTGAATACACCTTCTTTGCCGAGCTTCGCGACATGGCGGCGGCGAACGTGGCGCGCATTCAGGCCACGGCAGAGGCCGTGGCGCGCTTGGATGCGCTCTGCTCCCTCGCCGAAACGGCGGTGAAGAATAACTACACCATGCCGGAGGTGGACGCTTCCAACGAGCTTACCATTATCGAGGGGCGGCACCCGGTTGTGGAAAAGAGCATGAAAGACGTGCTCTTTGTCCCGAATGATACTTTCTTAAACGATGCCGATGACCGCGTTGCGATAGTCACGGGGCCTAATATGGCGGGTAAATCCACCTATATGCGGCAAACGGCGCTCATAGTTTTAATGGCGCAGATAGGCTCCTTCGTCCCGGCCAAGAGCGCCACAATCGGCGTTGTGGATAGGGTGTTCACGCGTATAGGCGCGTCCGATGACCTCGCTTCCGGGCGCTCCACGTTTATGGTGGAGATGAGCGAAATGGCGGACATATTAAAGCACGCCACATCCTCTTCGCTCCTTATCCTTGACGAGATAGGCCGCGGTACGAGCACCTTTGACGGCATGGCCATTGCCCGCGCCGTGCTGGAATACTGCGCGGATAAGCGCCGCTTGGGCGCTAAGACCATGTTCGCCACGCACTACCATGAGCTGTCCGCCCTGGAGGGCGAGCTGCCCGGCGTGAGAAATTACAACATCACCGCCAAAAAGCAGGGCGGGACGCTTGTTTTCCTGCGCAAGATTGTGCGCGGTGCGGCCGACGACAGCTACGGCATTGAGGTTGCAAAGCTCGCGGGGCTGCCCGATTCGGTTATCCAAAAGGCCAAGGGGTATTTGAAAGAGCTTGAGGCGGACGGTGCGCCCGTGCCGGTGTATACGCGCCGGGATGAGGGCGATGCGCAATTGAGCCTTGCCGATATCGGCGCGGACGAAATTCGCCAAACGCTTATAAATGCGGATTTAAATACGCTCACGCCCTTAGAGGCGATGAATATGCTCTTTGAGCTTCAAAGAAAGGCACGCAGCTGAATGGAAAACGAAGAAAAGACTTATCAAAGCGCGCTTACACGGCGCGAGGCCGCGGCGGTGCTGGCGTTTATCCCGATTCAGTATTTTCTTTTGCCGTATGTGCTCGCGCGCTTCATTCTCTCCGGCGCGTTGAGCGAGACGCGGGCGAATTTTATCCTGTACGCGGTGGGCGTGGTGTATATGCTCATATTCGCAATGGATTTTCTGCGGCGCGATTTCTATACGCTTTGTGACCGCCCCGCCCGCACCGGGCTACAGGTTTTGTTGAGCTACGGGATAATGCTGGTGTGCAATACCCTTGTCGGGCTTATCCTCGTGGCGCTCGGCTTTGAGGAAAACCCGAACAACGCCGCCGTGGGCGAGCTTACGAAAGCCGCTTCCGGCACGATGACGGCAATGGCGGTGTTTCTCGCGCCGATAGTGGAAGAGATTATATTTCGCGGCGGGATATTCGGCCTTTTGCGCCGCTACAGCCGCCTGTGGGCGTACGTGGGGAGTATACTCATCTTCTCACTTTATCACGTGTGGTCGTATGCCCTTTATGACTGGAAGAACCTTATCTTTATAATCCAGTACATTCCCGCCTCGTGGCTTTTGTGCAGGTGCTACGAGAAAACCGAAAGCATTTGGACACCGATTTTGCTCCATATGCTCATAAACGGCATATCCATGCAGGTGATGGGTATGCTCGCCTGACGGGAGAAGAGCATGGCAGAAGAGTATGTTATAAAGCCCATTGCGCATATCCAAAGCGATTTTACCGACAAGTTCGGCATTCCGCGCCAAGCCGGGATAGTCGAGGAGCTTACCGCGCGCGTGGTGTTCACGCCGGAGTACAGGAATGCGGACGCACTGCGCGGAATCGAGGGCTTTTCGCACCTGTGGCTCATATGGCAGTTTTCCGAGAGCGTGCGCGATACATGGTCGCCCACGGTGCGCCCGCCGAGGCTCGGTGGGAATGAGCGCTTGGGCGTGTTCGCCACGCGCTCGCCCTTTAGGCCGAACGCGCTGGGGCTGAGCTGTGTGCGCCTTCTGCGCGTGGAGAACACCGCGCATGAGGGGGCGGTGCTTGTGGTTTCCGGGGCGGATCTGTTAAACGGCACGCCCATTTACGACATAAAGCCCTACGTGGCCTATGCCGATGCGCACCCGGACGCGCGCTCCGGCTTTGCCGATGCCGCGCCCTGCGCCGTGCCTGTGGAGATACCGGAAGAGCTGGAAGCGCTTATCCCGGAGGATAAGCGCGCGGCGCTTCGCGGCGTGCTCGCGCAAGACCCGCG
>CAYRPD010000097.1:0-5778 GCA_964426095.1 uncultured Oscillospiraceae bacterium
CTATAAGGAATTTCTATTGATTGATTTTTCAAGGGCGGGTGCAATTTGTTGACTTAACTAATAAATTACATTATAATTAAGAATAAGTAAATAATATTTGAACCGCGAAGAAAACAAAAGAAACGGGGTGATTCTTATAGACATAAATACCCGACAACTGCGTTATTTCATGGAGCTGGCAAAGTGTCTGAACTTCACAAAGGCGGCGATGAACCTTTATCTCGCCCAGCCCGCATTGAGCCAGCAGATTGCGGACTTGGAAAAGCAGCTGGGCGTGACGCTGTTCGAGCGCAACTCCCGCACTGTTATTCTCACGCCTGCGGGAGAAATACTGCAAAAAGCGTGTCCGGAAATCCTGGCGAAGCTTGAGGGCATTGAGCAGCAATTGTTAAGAGCCAAGGCCGGACTGCGCGGGCACATCAAAATCGGCTACAACGTTGTTTTTCAGCCGATACTCACAAGCATTTTGCAGGAATTTCGCCGGATTTACCCGGACATTGTGCCGGATCTGTTCAGCGGCTCTTTGCAAGAGCTGAAAAACGGCTTGGAAAGCGGAGAACTCGACATAGCTTTTTCATGGATTGACCACCGTGCATTGCCGCAAAAACGCGCGCCGTCTATACAAGTGCTGTGGGAAGAAGATTTGTGCCTGGTTTTGCGGCGGGATCACCCGTTCGTCACATCGGGCGGGACGGATTATTCCCTGCTGGAGAACGAAACCTTCATCATGACCGAGGACACGCCGAACCTCGGCTTGACAAAGTACGTAGTGGAAGCAGCCAACGAAATCGGCTTAGTGATGAAGCACACGGTTACTTCCAAGCAGTTTAGCACAATACTGATTCAAATCGAGACCCGGATGGGCGTGTCGATTCTCCCGGGCTGGATGAAAAATTACGAGTTTTACGCTTCAGATAACATCGTTTTTATCCCGATTAAAGAAAAGTGCCTCGATTTCGGCATAATATGGCACGAGGATTCCACAAACGCCGTTTTGCCGCTCTTTTTGGACTTGCTGGATACAACCCTCAACCCAATCGAAGAGCAAAAAGCAGAAAGTGCAGAAGACAGCGAATAAAGATGATAAAACGCAGTGCGAAAAATCGCACTGCGTTTTGCGTTTGCATACTATAATTACTCAATCATACCGCTGCCCTCGTTGCGGATAGAGAGAACATGGCAGCTTCCCTCGCCGAGGACGGCTTCGGTGCCGCTTTTAAACTCATCGAGCATATCAAGCGGCACAAACGCCTGAACCGTACCGGCAAAGCCGCCGCCGTGAACGCGGCTTGCACCGCGCCCTTTAAGGAGCGCATTGCACAGGGCAAGCGCCACGGCCATGTCCTGATGCTCGACTGCACCGGCGGGTATGACATTTTGCATATACATCCACGAGCTGCGGCCGGATTCGTTGACAAGGCGGAGAAACGCGTCAAAATCATTATTGCGCAGTGCCGCCGCCTGACGGCGGACACGGTCATTCTCCTGATAGAAGTGGAACGCGCGCAAAACGGCGCGGTCGGGCACTCTGTGGCGGACTTCGGAAAGGGTTGAGAAAAACTCCTCTTCCGGGACTTCGCGCAAAACGGACTTGCCGTAAAGCGCGCTCAGCTCGCGAAGCTCGCCGGGAACGGCGGCATACTCCCCCGTCATATCCGCATGATCCGCGCCGGAATCTATAATGCAAAGGGCGTGACCGGCGGCAGAAAAATCAAAATCCAAGCGCTCGACAACGGGCTTATCGGAATCGGCAAAGTCGATAAACACCATGCCGCCGACAGCCGAGGCCATTTGATCCATAAGGCCGCAGGGCTTGCCGAAGTAGACATTCTCCGCCCACTGGCCGATCTGCGCAATCTCCACGGGCGTGAGACGCTTATCGAAGAAAAGCTCATTGCAAACAGTACCCATGAGCACTTCAAAGGCGGCAGAGGAGCTGAGACCGCTGCCGGGAAGCACGGTGGAGCTGACGCTGGCATCAAAGCCCGAAAGGACGCAGCCGCGCCGCAAAAACGCCGCCGCCACGCCGCGAACAAGCGCCGCCGTGGTGTTCTTCTCGCTGTCGCGAGCGGACAAATCCTTTATATCCACCTCAACCGGGGGATAGCCCTCGGAGTTGACGCGAATGATATCGGAATCATTGAGGGAAACCTCCGCCGTCGTTTGCAGATTGACAGCGCCCGCGAGCACACAGCCGTTTTGATGATCGACCTGGTTGCCGCTTATCTCCGTGCGGCCGGGGGCAGAGAATTTGTAGATTTTTTTCATGGTGGTTTCTCCTTTGTGGTGAAAATAGGCGCACGAGCGTGCGCCTATTATACTTTTTAATTGCCTTTGCGAAAATACGGCTTACTTCTTCTGCACGTACTTCAAGCAGTCGATAGTAACGGCGGCAAGAATGATGATGCCGGAGAAAACGAACTGCAGGTTAGTATCCACGCCGAGAACGGTGAGCGAGTACGTGAGTGCGGTGAAGATAAGCACGCCGACAACTATGCCGGAGATCTTACCGATACCGCCGGAGAACGAGATACCGCCGACAACGCAGGCCGCAATTGCGTCAGTTTCCCAGCCTTGGCCGTAGGACGCAGAGCCGGAGCCGACCATACGGATGCACTCAAGCCAAGCGCCGAAGCCGTAGAGCACACCGGCGATTGCAAAGGCCGTGATGGTGACCTTGAAAACGTTGATACCGGAGGCCGCAGCCGCTTCCGCGTTGCCGCCGACAGCGTACATATTCTTGCCCAAGGTTGTTTTGTTCCAGACGAAATACATGATTGCGATTGCCGCGACCGCCCAAAGAATAATCGTCGGGAAACGGCCGATTTTCGGCATAATCATCTTGGGAATAGAAACCTCGATAGCGCCGAAAGAAACGCCCTTGGTTGCGAAGGTCATGAGGCCGAACATGATAAGCATATTCGCCATGGTGGAGATAAAGGGGTGAATCTTAAAGCGCGCGGTGAAGAAGCCCGCAATGGCCGAGAACGTGGTTGTGACAAGGCAGCAAGCCAAGAGCGCAAGCACGACACGAAGCCCGATGGGGAGCATGGTAAAGTCAAAGATATGCCCGAAGATAGCGCCGGTGTTAATGCCCTTGTGCATTATCATCGTGCAAAGCACCATGCTTGTACCGACCATACGGCCGACGGAGAGGTCAGTACCGCCGAGGAGAATAAGCCCGCCGACACCGAGAGCAAGGAACATACGGGGCGAGGCCGCCTGGAGTATGTTCAAAATATTGTTGACGGTCAAAAGATCAGTGCCCTTGACAACGGGCGCGAGGACGCAAAGCAGAACAAATACGCACACGATGACGATATAAAGGCCGTTCGTGAGGAAAAACTGCCGTGCGTTGAAGGTGTATTTATAATTCTCCCATTTCTGCTTGAGCTTTTCCGCCGTGGTGAAGTGGGAAAGGCGCAAAAGGTCAATGAGGTGATAACGGTACGCGTGAGCATTATGCACGCGATCCTTTATCTGCTGCAAGGTGGAGTCATGTTTGAGCTTGGCATCGAATTGGCGGTTTTTATAGACGTACTTTTCGTCTTTAATTTCGCCCTGATCGGTGAGCTTTGCAAGCTCTTTTTCATGGGCTGCTTTAAGCTCGGCAAGCTCGGCGGCGTAGCGGCTTTCCTCTGCTGCTTTTTGCAGCTTGCAGGACTTCACAACAGGGGTATAATAGTCGCTTTCATAATGTTTGTCAAGGAATGAGATAGCGTCGGCAATGAGGGAGTTTATCTGCGCCTTATTCTGCGCTTCGACAGCCTTGGCCTTTGCAAGCTCCTCATTATCCTTGGCGATTATCGCCTTTTTCTCTTCCTTGGTGTAGTTTGCGTTTTCCTTAATAACGGCTATGTGGTTATTGAGCGCAATAACTCTGTCCGTGCCGTCGGCACGAAGCGCGTTAACCTGCTGCTGAATCGCGCCTACATAGCTGTCAATAGGTTGTAATAGCTGCTGTTCTTCCTCATAGCTGAGGACTTTATCAATATTAGCCATGTTTCCGTCTCCTCTACTCAAAGGTATTTGGCACTCAATCTGAGAAGCTCTTCTTGGTTGGCTTCCTTGGTGTTGACAATGCCGGCCAACCGCCCGTTGGACATAACGCCGATTCGATTGGTAATGCCGAGGATTTCCGGCATCTCGGAAGATACCACGATTATCGCCTTGCCGCGCTTGGCCATTTTAACTATCAGCTCGTAGATTTCATACTTCGCGCCGACATCTATGCCGCGGGTAGGCTCGTCCATGAGGAACACCTCGGGGTCTCTTTCAAGCCATTTGCCGAAGATAACCTTTTGCTGATTGCCGCCGGAAAGAGAGGTTATAGCGTCTCTCGGCCCCATGCACTTGGTGTGCATGATGTTTATCTCGTTGGCGGTGGCTTTCACCATTTTGTCATTGGAGAGAGCAATGCCGGTCATATAATGCGGGAGATTGGAGATTGTGGAGTTAAACACCAAGTCGCCCTCCATGAATAGGCCGGTCGCCTTGCGTTCCTCCGTAATCATCGCAAACCCGTGATTCATCGCATCCTTGGCGCTGGTAAAGCTCATGAGCTTATTTCTGTAATAAACTCGCCCTGCCGCCCTCGTGCGAACGCCGAACATCGTTTCCAAAAGCTCGCTGCGCCCCGCGCCGACAAGGCCGTAAAGGCCGAATATCTCGCCCTCGCGCACATCGAAAGAAATGTCTTTCAGATTAGGCTCATACTTTGTGGAAAGATGCTGAACGGAGAGAACGACATCGCCGGGGGTATTATCAATCTTCGGGAAGCGGTTACCCAAGGGACGGCCGACCATGTAAGTGATGAGCTGGTTCATGTCGGTTTCGTCCGTTTTTTGAGTGACAATCATTTTACCGTCACGAAGCACGGAAACTTCGTCACAGATTTCAAAAATCTCGTCCATTTTATGCGATATGTAGATGAGCGAGATTCCCTGCTCCTTCAGATTGCGCATCATCTCAAAGAGCTTTTCAACCTCTCTTACGGTGAGAGACGAAGTCGGCTCATCGAGAACAATAAGCTTCGCGTTATAAGAAATGGCCTTGGCGATCTCCACCATCTGACGCGTGGAAACCGACATGGTTTTCATGGGAGCGCTGAGGTTAACCGTCATATTGAGCTTACGGAAAAGCTCCGTAGCCTCGGTTTTCATGCGGTTTTCGTCAACCTTGCCGAAAGCGTTGACGGGGAAACGACCGAGATAAAGGTTATCCAGCACGTTTCTTTCAAGGCACTGGTTAAGCTCCTGGTGAACCATTGCAACGCCGTTTTCGAGGGCTTCTTTCGGGCCGCTGAAGTTAACTTCTTTCCCGTCAAGAAGAATAGTACCCTCGTCCTTTTGATAAGTGCCGAAAAGGCATTTCATCATGGTGGATTTGCCCGCGCCGTTTTCGCCCATGAGCCCCATGATGCTGCCTTGCTTTACATCCAGGTCAATGTGATCCAAAACACGGTTACGACCGAAGGACTTGCACATACCCCGAATGGAGAGTATATTTTTCGCATTTTGCTCGGACATATTTTCTTTCATCCCTGCCTTTTGCAAGCGCATTTACTGTGTTGAGAGCACCGCTCTCAAATGTTAAATATATG
This sequence comes from uncultured Oscillospiraceae bacterium, assembly GCA_964426095.1. GTDB lineage: Bacteria > Bacillota > Clostridia > Oscillospirales > Oscillospiraceae > Limivicinus. The sequence continues at coordinate 5,603 of CAYRPD010000097.1, forward strand.
TCAGTGGAAGCCCGGCTGCAATGCAGTGGCTTCCTTAATTATTCTCCCAAATTATCACTAAGAAGAGACTGTGAACAATCAAAAGCAATCAATGATTTATTCAGCGCTTCTTATAAAAACGGGTCATCGGAAGAAGACCTTCCGATGACCCGTCTTCTCATTTAAAAGATTGGGTT
>CAYRPD010000098.1:0-3226 GCA_964426095.1 uncultured Oscillospiraceae bacterium
CTGTGCTGCCTTTCGCCCGATGTGAAGCGGCTTTTCGCCTATCACGGGGCGGAGCATAAAACGATATTCTGCTACGAGCACGGGAAAGAGCTGACCGTGGAGAATGTGCGCACGGAAAGCCGCTTCCACCCCCGTTGCGGGACAAGCTTTCTGCTTGTCGTGGTGGTTGTGAGCATACTTGTAAACTCCGTTGTGCGCGCGGATAATAGCTTTTTGCGCATGGCGTACCACCTGCTGCTGCTGCCGGTGGTGGTGGGGATAAGCTATGAAATCAACCGCTGGTGCGGGCTTCACGATAACTGGCTTTCCGCCGCGCTTTCCGCGCCCGGCAAGTGGTTACAGCACATGACGACGAATGAGCCGGATGACGGCATGATGGAATGCGCTATCCGCGCCATGCAGCTTGTAATCCCCGATGACAAGGGCAGTGACGAATGGGGCAAGTGAAAGGATAAAGATGAAAACCTATAACGATATATACCTTTCCGCGCGAAATCTGCTGCGGCAAAGCGGCATTGAGGCGTTCAACCTTGAAGCCAAGCTCCTCGTAGCGGGCGCGGCGGGGAAATCCGTGCCTCAGCTGCTGCGGGATATGAATCTTTACGCAAGCAACCAAATAGAGGACACGGTAACGGACTATGTGGCGCGCCGTATGCGCGGAGAGCCGGTGGCGTACATCGTAGGCTCGTGGGAGTTTTACGGGCTGCCGATAATCACGACCCCGGATGTGTTGATTCCCCGCATGGATACGGAAGTGCTTGTTGACACGGCCAAGGAGCTTTTGACCGGCAAGAAAATGGACGCGCGCATACTCGACCTATGCTGCGGCAGCGGGTGCATCACCTGCGCCGTTGCTAGCGAGCTTCCCGCGACGCGCTTCGTGTCGATTGACATCAGCGCAAACGCGCTTGAAATCTGTCGGCGCAACCTCGCGGCGTTGAAGCTTTCGCCGAGGGTGATATGTATGCAGTCGGACGCGCTCTCCTCTGCTCCCATGGGCATAGGCGATTTCGACATGATAATCTCCAATCCCCCGTACATTCCCTCGGAAGAGGTGAAAACCCTTGATTCTTCCGTAAAGGACTACGAGCCTGTTTGGGCGCTGGACGGCGGCGAGGACGGATTGAAATTCTACAAAGCGATAATAAAGTATTGGAAAATTCTTTTGCGCAAGGGCGGATATCTGATGTTTGAAGTGGGCGAGGGTCAGGCAAAGGCCGTGCAGGAAATGCTTCAGGCAGCAGGGTTTACATACACCGAAACAAGAAAGGATACGCTTGGGGTTGACCGGGTAGTATTCGGCAGAACATAAGCAGGAGGATAAGAATATGGCTGAAAAGAAAAAAGTCCCCGCAATAGTGGCTCCGGCAAGCTCCGACAGGAAAAAGGCGCTTGAAACCGCGATTGCAAAAATTGAAAAGGACTACGGCAAGGGCACTATCATGCGCTTGGGCGATGATATTTCGATCAATGTGGAGTCTTTCTCCACGGGGTCTTTGTCGCTTGACCTTGCGCTGGGTATAGGCGGGCTTCCGCGCGGGCGCATTATCGAAATATACGGGCCGGAATCCTCCGGTAAAACAACGCTTGCCCTGCACGCCGTGGCTTCGGCACAGAAGCTCGGCGGGGACGCGGCATACATTGATGTAGAGCACGCCTTGGAGCCGGCTTACGCGCAGGCGCTCGGCGTAGATATAAATTCGCTGCTCATCTCCCAGCCCGACACGGGCGAGCAGGCGCTGGATATAGCGGAATCCCTCGTGCGCTCGGGCGGCGTGGATGTTGTTGTTATCGACTCCGTGGCCGCGCTTATTCCGCGCGTGGAGCTTGAGGGCGAAGTGGGTGACACCGTTGTGGGCGCGCTGGCAAGGCTCATGAGCCAAGCAATGCGCCGTCTCGCGGGCGCAATATCCAAGAATAACTGCACCGTGATTTTCATTAACCAGTTAAGACAGAAAATCGGCGTGATGTACGGCAACCCCGAAACCACGCCCGGCGGCTTGGCGCTTAAATACTACGCATCCGTGCGCATTGACGTGCGCCGCATAGAGACACTTAAAGTAAACGGCGAAATGGTGGGCAACAGGACGAGAGCAAAGGTCGTTAAAAACAAGGTTGCTCCCCCGTTCCGCGAGGCGGAGTTTGACATCATGTACGGTGAGGGCATTTCCAAGCTCGGCGAAATCGTGGATATGGCGGTTAAGCTTGAGATCATCGACAAGGCCGGTGCATGGTTCTCCGTTGAGGGGCAGCGTATGCAAGGGCGCGATGCGGTTAAGGAATACCTGAAAGCCAATCCCGAAATCTGCGACAAGGTGGAGCAGCAGGTGCGCGACAACGCCTACAAGCTCTCTCCCCGCGGCCAGCGCGAGGCCAAGGCCGCCGCGGCAAAGGCCGTGGATGTAAGCGCCGCCGATTTTGAAGAGGATTAATGCAGATAACGGCGATACACCAAACCTCGGCCGGGCGCTTCACCGTGACGCTTGATAACGGGGAAAAATTCAAAACCACGCTTGCCGTTGTGTCGGATATGCAGCTTTACTCCGAGCGCGAGCTGGATGCAAGCGAATACGAGGCGGCGCTCACCGCCTCGAAGCGCGCGCTGGCACGGGAAAGGGCGATAGAAATGCTCTCGCGGCGCGCCATGTCGCGCGCGGAGCTTATAAAAAAGCTTATCGACAAGGGCGAGGACGAGGAAACGGCAGAATACTGCGCCGATTGGCTCGTGGAGCATTCACTGATAGACGAAGAAAGCTACGCCGAGGCCGTGGCACGGCACTACGCCGCAAAGGGCTACGGCGCGGGGCGCGTGCGCGCGGAGCTGAGCCGACGCGGGATAGACCGCGAGCTGTGGGACACTGCGCTTGCCGCCATGCCGGAGGACACCGGAAAAATAGATAAATTCATCGCCTCGCGCCTGAGCGACACGAACGACAGGGACGAGGTGCGTCGAGTGACCCAAGCGCTTATGCGCCGTGGATACTCGTGGGACGAAATACGCTGCGCGCTGGAACGGCGCAAGGCGGAAATATACGAGGACTGATACTTTTATCATGGAAAAAACCTTTGCATTAATCTCGCTGGGCTGTGCAAAAAACCTTGTCAACAGCGAGCAGATGCTCTACCTCATGGACGAGGCGGGGTACACCCTCGTGCCGGAGCCGGACGGCGCGGCACTTGTAATCGTGAACACCTGCGGCTTTATTGACGCGGCCAAGAGCGAGGC
>CAYRPD010000098.1:3326-5767 GCA_964426095.1 uncultured Oscillospiraceae bacterium
TCCACCGGGCCGGGCTGGGCGTATCTGCGCATTGCCGAGGGCTGTAATAACTTCTGCGCGTTTTGCGCAATCCCCTACATTCGCGGGCGCTACCGCTCGCGCAAGCTAGAGGACATTGTGGACGAGGCCAAAGAGCTTGCCGCGCGCGGCGTTAAGGAGCTTATTGTTATCGCTCAGGACATCACCCGCTACGGCACGGATATTTACGGCAAGCGCTCGCTTGCGCGACTGTGCAGAGAGCTTGCAAAGCTTGAGGGCGTGGAATGGATTCGCCTGCACTACCTCTACCCCGACCAATTTGACGACGAGCTTATAGAGGAGCTTGCTTCAAACGACAAGATTGTAAAATACCTTGACATTCCCATACAGCATATTAATGACAGCATACTCAAAGCCATGAACCGCCGCGGCACGGGCAGCGAAATCCGCGCACTTATCAAGACCCTGCGCGAGCGCATACCGGGGCTGGTACTTCGCACAAGCCTTATTGCGGGGCTTCCCGGCGAGGGCGAGGCAGAGTTTGACGAGCTGTGCGAATTTTTGCGCGAAGCAAAAATAGAGCGCGTGGGCGTTTTCCCGTTCTCCCCCGAAGAGGGTACACCGGCCGCTGCAATGGAACACGTTGACTTTGACGAGGCGCAGCGCCGCGCCGAGCTTATCTTGGAGCTGCAAGCGCCGATTATGGACGAATTTTGCTCGCGCTTCGTGGGGCAAACGCTGCGCGTGATATGCGAGGGGCGGGACGCGGAAAGCGGCCTATTGTACGGGCGCAGCTATGCCGACTCCCCCGACATTGACGGACAGGTTTTCTTCTCAGGCGAGTGCGCCGAGGGCGATATGGCCGATGTCAAAATTACAAGCGCCGAGGACGGCATACTCTTCGGCGAGGAGGTATAAAACCAAATGCTTAAAACAACCGCAAATAAGATTACCATGTTCCGCATAGTGTGCATTCCCGTGTTTTTGGTGCTGGCCTACACCGGGAATCTCTACCCCGCGCTCGGCGTTTACATCATCGCGTGTCTTTCCGATGTTGCGGACGGCTATATTGCCCGCCACTACAATCAGGTTTCCAGCTTCGGCAAGTTCATGGATCCGCTGGCGGACAAGATGCTGGTGCTCTCGGCCATGTGCTTTTTCATCGAAAACGGGCAAATGCCCGGCTGGTGTGTGGCGGCGGTGCTGTTTCGTGAGTTTGCCGTTTCGGGGCTTCGTCTCGTTGCCGTGGAGCAGGGGCGCGTCATTGCTGCCGCTTGGAGCGGCAAGCTGAAAACCGGCTGCACCATGGTGGGGCTTTCGGCGATGATGCTGTTCTCCGAGGTTGAAATGGTTAACATAATATTTACCGTGCTTATACTCGTCACTACTGTCGGCTCGGGCATACATTACTTCTGGGTCAATCGTGACGTTTTCAAATCTGCCGATTAATCACGGCGCATAAGGAAGAGGCTGAAAAAAATGAAGCTATACAATTCTGCAACTCGCACCAAGGACGAATTTGTTCCCAACCACCCGGACATCGTGAAGATGTACACCTGCGGGCCGACGGTGTACCACTTTGCGCACATCGGCAATCTCCGCTCCTACATCATGGAGGATGTGCTGGAAAAGTACCTGCGCTACGCCGGGTATAACGTAAAGCGCGTGATGAACATCACCGATGTGGGGCATCTCACTTCCGATGCGGACGAGGGCGAGGACAAGATGCTCAAGGGCGCACAGCGTGAGCACAAAACCGTCATGGAGATTGCGAAATTCTACACGGATGCGTTTTTCTCCGACTGCGCAAAGCTCAACATCAAGACCCCGGATGTCGTTGAGCCCGCAACGCAGTGCATTGACGAATATATAAAAATCATAACCCGCCTTATGGAAACGGGCTACGCCTACTTTGCGGGCGGCAACGTGTATTTTGACACGTCCAAGCTCGAAAAGTATTATATCTTCAACGACTTTAACGAAGAAGATCTCGCCGTGGGCGTGCGCGAGGGCGTGGACGAGGACACCAACAAGCGCAACAAGAATGACTTTGTGCTGTGGTTCACCAAGTCCAAGTTTGAAGATCAGGCGCTCAAATGGGATTCTCCTTGGGGCGTGGGCTATCCCGGCTGGCACATTGAGTGCTCCGGCATATCCATGAAGCACTTGGGCGAGGATCTTGACATTCACTGCGGCGGAATCGACAACGCTTTCCCCCACCACACAAACGAAATCGCGCAGAGCGAGGCGTACTTGGGGCACAAGTGGTGCAACTACTGGATGCACGTACACCACCTCAACACCACCTCCGGCAAGATGAGTAAGTCCAAGGGCGAATTTTTGACCGTGTCGCTCTTAGAGGAAAAGGGCTATGACCCCCTCGCCTACCGTCTTTTCTGCCTGCAAAGCCACTACCGCAACGGGCTTGTGTTCTCTTGGGAAAACCTCGACAACGCGCAGAC
>CAYRPD010000099.1:0-5623 GCA_964426095.1 uncultured Oscillospiraceae bacterium
AAGACCTTTTTGCTCAACCTTATGAGCTCCCCCGGCTCGGGCAAGACCACCACTCTCAAGGCCACTATCGCCGCGCTTCGCGATGAGTTCAGAATAGGCGTTATGGAAGCGGACATTGATTCCGATGTTGACGCGGCCACGATTGAAAAGACCGGCGCAAAGGTTATCCAGCTTCACACGGGCGGTATGTGCCACCTCGATGCGGGCATGACGCGCCAAGGCTTGGATGGCTTGGGCGTGAACGATGTTGACTTTGCCATTCTCGAAAACGTCGGCAACCTCGTGTGCCCGGCGGAGTTTGACACCGGCAGCTCCAAAAATGCGATGATCCTCTCCGTCCCCGAGGGAGACGACAAGCCCTTGAAGTACCCGCTTATGTTCTCTATCTGCGATGTGCTTCTTATCAACAAAATTGACGTTATGCCGTACTTTGATTTTGACCTTGAGGCTTGCAAGAAGTACGTTCGCCGTCTCAACCCCAACATCAAGATTATCCCCATCTCCGCCCGCACCGGCGAAGGCGTGGACGAGTGGGCAGATTGGCTGCGCACGGAGATAAAGGCTTGGAACGCTGACTGAATCAGCTTATAAAAGTGTATAATTTCACTCCCGTTTGATTTCAAACGGGAGTGTTTTTTTGCGCGATTTATTCTTGTTTTCGCATTAATTATCTTGCTATTGCATTATTTTTCTTGCTTGCGCATTAATAATCGTGCGTTAACAGCGTTTGCCGAGCTGATAAAACGCCACGGCGCTTGCGGCGGCAACGTTGAGCGAGTCCACCCCGTGGGACATGGGGATGCGCACAGTGTAGTCGCAATCGGCAATGGTGGAAGAAGCTAAGCCGTCCCCCTCCGTGCCGAGGATTACGGCGAGCTTATCTATCTGCGATAAGCTTGCATCGTCAATCGCCAAGGAGTCATCCCGCAAGGCCATCGCCGCCGTTTTGAACCCCAGCTCTTTAAGGCACTCGGTATAGGGTCTGTCGTCCGGCAGATATGTCCACGGGATTTGGAACACCGTACCCATGCTCACGCGCACGGCGCGGCGATAAAGCGGGTCACTGCCCGCGTTCGTCAAGAGCACCGCATCCATACCCAGCGCCGCGGCGGAGCGGAAGATAGCGCCGATATTGGTTGGGTTCATCACGTTTTCCAGCACCGCCACGCGCGAAGCGTTTTCGCACAGGGCACGCACATCCGGCAAAGCCGGGCGGCGCATGGCGCAGAGCATTCCGCGCGTCAGGTGAAACCCCGTCAGGCGCGTCAAAACCTCAAGCGTGGCCGCATAAACCGGGATATCCCCGCAGCGCGCTATAAGCTCGCGCCCCTTGCCGTCCACGTGCTTTGTCTCCATGAGAAAGCTCACCGGCACACACCCGCCGTCCAGCGCGCGCTCAATCACCACGGGGCTTTCCGCAATAAAAAGCGCATCCTCGGGGTGGGCGCGATTTACAAGCTGATTTTCCGTCAGGCGCGCGTAGATATCCAGCTCCGGCGCTGAAAAATCGGTTATTTCGATTACATTCGGCATGGTATACACTCCGATTTTCGTATCTAAATCGGGGCTTTGCGCCCCGATTTAGGTATTTTTATTACTTCATGCGTTTAAGCGTCTCGGTCAGAAGCGCCCAAGTGCGCTGAGTGGACGCAATGTGCAGCTTTTCGCGGAAGGTGTGGATTTCGTCAATATCCGGGCCTACGGAAACGCAGTCAAGGCCGGGCTTTTTCTCTATCAGCAAGCCGCATTCAAGCCCCGCGTGGATAGCTCCCACAACAGGCTCACGCCCGTACTGCTCTTTGAAAACCTCCACCATCAGCGCGCGGAGCTTGGAATCGGGGTCAAACTCCCAGCCGGGGTAATCCCCGCTCACATCCACCGTGCCGCCGAGCTGCTTTGTGAGCGCGGTTAGGCGGTCGATAAGCATGGTCTTTTGGCTTGCCACGCTGCTTCTCACGCTGAACGAGGCTTTTACGTACTCCTTTTCCGTCACGAGTATGCCGAGGTTGAGCGAGGTCTGCACAAGCCCCGGAATGTCCGCGCTCATGGCCTGAATGCCGTTCGGGACACAGCAGAGCAGACACACGATTTTCTCGCTCGATGCTTTATCCATGGGCATGGTGTCGCCCGCTCCGGCTTTCACTTCAACGGTGATTGCGCCGTCCGTCACGCGGTATTCATTTTTAAACTTCTCTTCAAACTCGCGGCAGATGCTCTCAGCACACGCCGCGTCCGCCGTGACTATCTCGGCATAAGAGGCCACGGGTATGGCGTTGTCCTTAAGCCCGCCGGAAACGGAGACTATGCGCGTCTCGCTTTTCTCGCTAATCGCGTACAGAAGCCGCCCCATAAGCATATTGGCGTTGGCGCGCCCCTTGTCGATTTCTGCACCCGAGTGGCCGCCCAAAAGGCCGACAACGGAGATATTGAGCGCCGCGCCGTCAAAGGCCGCTCTTTCAACGGGCACGGTGCACTCCGTGCAAGCGCCGCCCGCGCAGCCGACAGTGAAAATGCCCTCTTCCTCGGAGTCAACATTTATAAGTCTGCTTGCTTTCAAGGGGGAAAGGTCAATCCCCGCCGCGCCTTCCATGCCGATTTCCTCGTCCACGGTTATCACGGCTTCCACGCGCGGATGCGGCAGAGTTTTAGAATCAAGCACCGCGAGCGCCATGGCAACGGCAATGCCGTCATCGCCGCCGAGGGTCGTGCCGCGGGCGAAAATGCAATCGCCCTCCACGGCCAAATCCAGCCCCTCACGCTCCATGTCCTTATTGCAATCGGGCGCTTTTTCACACACCATATCCATATGCCCTTGGATTATCACAGGCTCAGCGTTTTCGTAGCCGGGCGTTGCGGGTGCAATGATGATGACATTGTTCAATTCGTCCTGATAATGCTCCAAGCCGCGCTCCTCGGCAAAGCGGACAAGATAATCGCTTATCGCGCGCGTGTTGCGGCTGCCGTGGGGTATGGCGCAGATCTCTTCAAAAAAGCCAAACACGTTTTTAGGTTCAAGATTTCCGAGTACGTTCATTTTTATCCTCCGTATATATCAATTGTTTTCAAGCTCGCATTTTTTAATCTCTTTATAAATCCCTATCGCAAGGGGTAGGCTCGTGGCAAAGGCGAAGATATCCGCCACGGGCTGGGCAAGGTATACGCCCCAAACGGCCGGAGTGATGATATGCGGCAAAATGAGCACGGCGGGGATGAAATACAGCCCGTTTCGCGCCATTGCAAGCACAGTACCGCCGACAACGCGCCCGATATTTTGATACAGCATATTCGTCACGACAACAAGCCCCATAAGCCAAAACGTGGCGCACTGGCAACGCATTACGGTTTTGCCGATTTCGATGACCTGCGCATCGTCACGGAAGAGGGCAACCGCCGGCTCTGCCAGCACCCAGCCGAGCGCCGCCGCCGCAAGCAAGAACGCGAACGACACTTTCAGGCAGAATATATACCCGTGGCGCACTCTGTCATACCGCTTCGCCCCGTAGTTAAACCCGCATATGGGCTGGAAGCCCTGGCCGAAGCCGATGAGCGCGGAGAAAGCAAGCATGGTAATCTTGTTCACAACGGTGAACGCCGCCACGGTCTGCGTGGCGAGGGCGGCGGACACGGCCGAGGCCGCCGCCGCATTAAGGCACATACTCGATACGCTCGTAAGCGCCTGACGGAACAGGGACGGCAAGCCGCTTATGCAGATATTTTTGAGATAATACGGCGTGGGACGGTAGTTTTTGATGTGTATCTTCAAATTGTCCGAGCGGAGCGTGCCCACGTACAGCAGCAGGCAGCTTGCAAGCTGGCTGACGGCGGTGGCGTACGCCGCGCCCTTAACGCCCATATTGAAGGTGAAAATCAAAAGCGGGTCAAGCACGCAGTTGAGCACCGCGCCCGACACAAGCCCCACCATGGAAAATACCGCATTCCCTTGGAAGCGAAGCTGGTTATTGAGCACACACGAAACGCACATAAACGGCGCGCCGAGCAAAACAATGCGCATATATTCATCGGCATACTGAATCGTCAGCGCGTCTAAAAGATCCTCTCTCGCGCCGAGGATGAACAGAAGCGGCTTTGTGAATATAAACCCGCCTATGCAGATAAGAGCGCCGAACAAGAGCGCGCTTATCGCGCCCGTTGCGGCCATGGTTTCCGCGCGCTTTGTGTCCTGCGCGCCGAGGGAGCGGGAGATATAGTTGCCCGAGCCTTGGCCGAAGAAGAAGCCGAACGCCTGAACTATAGACATTATCGGCAATATAAGCCCTACGCCCGCCGTGGCCTCGTTCCCTATCTGGCCGACAAAGAACGTGTCCGCAATGTTATAAAGCCCGGTTACGAGCATTGAAATTATCGTCGGCACGGCCATTTTGCAAACAAGCCGTTCCACCGGCTCGGTTGTCATGCGCTCATATTTGGCCGCCGAGGTTTTTGAGTTTGTGCTGTCCATTACTCTTGCCTTTCCCGTAAAACACATTTTTATATCACAACTTTGTTATTCTATCACACTTCTTTTCAGAGCGCAACTTGCCCCCGACAAGAAATAACCTGTCGAGGGCAAAGGGTTTTATTAAATCTTACACGAAGCTTAATCAGCCGCCGAAAACGGACAGCAGGAAGCCCGCCGCGATTGCAGAGCCGATAACACCGGCCACGTTCGGGCCCATAGCGTGCATGAGGAGATAGTTGGTCTTGTTGTACTTACGGCCAACATCCTGCGAAACACGCGCGGCCATAGGCACGGCGGAAACACCGGCAGAGCCGATGAGGGGGTTGATCTTCTTGCCGGAAGCATAGTACATCGCGATACCGCCGAGAAGCCCGCCCATCGTGGAAATGCCGAACGCCACGAGGCCGAGGAGTATGATGTAAATCGTCTGCGGCTGGAGGAAGTTATCGCCGGTCATCGTTGCGCCCACGGAGGTGGCAAGGAAGATGGTGATAATGTTCATGAGGGCGTTTTGCGCCGTGTCGGAAAGGCGGTCGGTCACGCCGGTTTCGCGGAAGAGGTTACCCAGCATCAGGCAGCCCACCAAGGGAGCGGTCGAGGGGAGCAAGAGAATCACGAACGTGGAAACCACTATCGGGAAAACTATCTTCTCCGTCTTGCTCACTTCGCGCGCCTGCTCCATTTTCACCTTGCGCATCTCGTCCGTCGTGAAAAGCTTCATTATAGGCGGCTGGATGAGCGGGATGAGCGCCATGTAGGAATACGCCGCAATGGCGATAGGCCCTAAAAGCTCGGGGGCAAGCTTTGTCGTTAAATATATTGCGGTCGGGCCGTCCGCGCCGCCGATGATGCCGATAGAGGCGGCCTGAGGGCCTGTAAAGCCGAGCATAACAGCGCCGAAGAACGCCACAAACACGCCCAGCTGCGCCGCCGCGCCGAGAAGCAGGCTCTTCGGGTCTGCAAGGAGCGGGCCGAAGTCCGTCATTGCGCCGACACCGAGGAAGATAAGCGAGGGGTAGATACCGGCCTTAACGCCGATATAGAACACGTCCAAAAGCCCGGCATTGCTCATGATATGGCCGTAGCTGTGATAATAGGGGCTGGCCTCATCAAGAAACTGCGTCCACAGCTCCGGGTGGTAAAGGGCGTTTTCGCCCATGCCGA
>CAYRPD010000100.1:0-5592 GCA_964426095.1 uncultured Oscillospiraceae bacterium
CAGAGCAGGTTGACATCATCGTTTGCTACGCCGACGGTCGTAACGACTACGAGGCAAGCTGGATGCTTCCCACCGATCAGCAGGACGAGACCGGCAAGCAGGGCATGGGTCGCAGCGAGTCCATCTGGAACGAGCTTAACGTTATCGGCGTAACCGAGGGTATCTACAACGACACCGTTGCTGTCTCCAAGGAAAGCGCTTACTACACCCCCGAACTCGTTGAGGCTCTCCAGAACTGCTTCATCAACATCATCAACACCGAAGAAGGCAAGGCCATCTTTGATGTTTACAGCCACACCGGCTATGCCACCGCAGTCGATTCCGACTACGACGGCGCACGTGCTGCTCTCAAGGCAGTTTCCGAGTAATTAAAATCCGCAACCAATTGAAAAGCGCCCTGCGTATACAGGGCGCTTTTTTTGAAAATGTGAGAACGTTGTAAATTAACTACTTATATTTAGAGAAAAGAGTCGCAGCATGATAGAATTCAAAAATGTGTATAAGACTTATCCAAACGGCTTTACAGCCCTGAAAAACATCAATCTGCAAATCGAGCAGGGCGAATTTGTTGCCATAATCGGCCTTTCGGGTGCAGGTAAATCGACCATTCTCCGCTGCATCAACCGTATGCACGATATCACCAAGGGCGAGCTTACCGTGGACGGCGTGGATGTGGACTCTCTGCGCGGCAAGGAGCTTCGCAGATACAGGCGCAAGGTCGGCATGATATTCCAAAGCTTTAACCTTGTCACGCGCAGCACGGCCATAAAGAATGTGCTTACGGCCGATGTGCCGGATATGCCCTTTTTGAAGGTTTTGTTCGGCGTGTTCTCCAAGGAGCAGAAAATGCGCGCGCTTGAAAGCCTTGACAAGGTTGGCATTTTGGATAAGGCCTATACCCGCTGTGACCAGCTCTCCGGCGGCCAGCAGCAGCGCGTTGCGCTTGCCCGCACGCTCAACCAAAACCCGAAAATCATCCTTGCCGATGAGCCTGTCGCGTCCCTTGACCCCATCACCGCAAAGCAGGTTATGCAGGACTTTGTGCGCATCAACAAGGAGTATAAGATTAGCATTCTCCTCAACATCCACCACGTTGACCTCGCGCTGAAATACTGTGACCGCGTTATCGGCATTCGCGCCGGCGAAATCGTCTTTGACGGCCCTGCCAGCACCATTACGCAGGAGCAGATAGACGAGGTTTATAACGGCACAAAGGTTCCCACCATGGGCGAGGGCGAGAGCGAATCGCCCATCGTCGGCGGCAGCGAGGGCTGATAAAATGGATGAAAATACTCCCGTAGTCATCAAAGAAACGCTCTACGACAAGATTTTTCGCCCGCAGACGATAGTGCTTGCAAACGGCCACAGTGTTGTGCGCCGCCGCAGCCGCACCCCTCTTATCATTCTCCTGCTCGCGCTTGCGATTATATGGTCGCTGCATATGACGGGGTTTGATATCGGCCTTGTCGTGCGTAAATTCAGCAAGATGCTGGATCTTTTAAAGAAGATTCTTCAGCCGGACTGGTCGTTCTTCCCAAAGGTGGTTTCGCCCCTGCTGGATACGATTAAAATGTCCGTCCTCGGCACGGTCATCGGCTGCGCGCTTGCGCTGCCCGTGGCTATCCTCTCTTCCAGCAACATTAACCACAGCGTGGTTATAGTCAGCATTTTCCGCTTCATCCTCGGCCTTATCCGCACCCTGCCTACGCTTATTATTGCGCTCGTGTGCGCCCTCATCTTCTCACTCGGTACGTTCTCCGGCACTATCGCCATTGCCATTTTCACCTTCGGCATTGTTGCGAAAATGCTTTTTGAAAGCATCGAGACTATCGACATGGGGCCGTTTGAAGCTATGGAAGCGCTCGGCGCGAACAAATTCCAAGCGTTTTGGTCGGCCTGTGTGCCGCAAATCCTGCCCGTTTATCTCAGCCACAGCCTTTACTGCTTTGAAATGAACGTGCGCGCCTCTGCCATTCTCGGCTATGTCGGCGCGGGCGGCCTCGGCATCACGATAAACGAGCGCATCGGCTGGCGCGACTATAACAGCCTCGGTATGGTGCTTTTGACGTTGTTTGTTGTCGTCGTCGCTATCGACTTCTTCAGCGAATACCTGCGCAGGAAGCTTAGCTGAAAGGAGCGTCATCATGAAGAAAAATTCCATAGAAGCCTTGGAACAGACCTTAGATCGCAAGCTCACGGTTGCCGAAATGTACGCCAACCGTCCGCGCAAGTGGTTGCTTTATACCCTCATCGTGCTTATTGTCGCTCTGCTTGTCGGCTGGTCTGCCGGGGATATCAGCTATACCGGCCTCACGGCTACCGGCTCTCAGGTTGCAAAGGGCGTTGTGCACGGTGTTTTCAGCCCGGATTTTGAACTCATGTTCGGCACGGGCGATACGGATGTACCCTATTTGCTCCTGCAAACCATTGCGATTGCCGTCCTCGGTACGCTCTTCGGCGCGATTTTGGCCATTCCTTTCGCGTTTTTGGCCTCTTTCAACATCATGCCCAAGCCCGTGGCCTACGTTGTGCGCATTCTCATTTTGATGATTCGCACCATTCCCAGCATCGTTTGGGCGCTCATGTGGATTCGCGTCACCGGTCCCGGCGCGGCCTGCGGCGTTATCACGCAGTCTGTTTGCTCTATCGGCATGATATCCAAGATGTATATCACCGCCATTGAGGACTTGGACACTCACATCCTTGAAAGCCTTGACGCTATGGGCTGTACGCCGTTTCAGAAGATACGCTACGGCGTTATCCCTCAGCTCACCGCAAGCTTCATTTCCACCACCATTTACCGCTTTGATATCAACCTCAAAGACGCTACCACCCTCGGTATTGTCGGCGCGGGCGGCATAGGCGCTTCGCTTGTGCAGTGCCTTAACAGCCGCCGCTGGGCTATGGTCGGCTCTTTCGTGTGGGGGCTTATGGTGCTTGTGCTTATAATCGAGCTTGTCTCCACGCGCATCCGCCGCAAGCTTGCGCATGGCGCGTAATAATTCAACGCATTATATTTACATACGGGCGTGGTAAAACACGCCCGTAAATTCAAGTTGAGGAACAATAATGCAGCAAAACTTGACAATATATTTCACAAGTGACGTTCACGGTTACTTTTCGCCCGCCAACTACGCCACGGGCGAAGTAGGCTCAACGGGGCTTGCAAATTGCATGAGCGCCTTTCAAAAGGACGCGAATACCCTCATAATTGACGGCGGGGATATTTTGCAGGGCAGCCCCCTGACCTATTATCTCTATTCTCAGTGCTGTGAGGGCGAATGCGTCCCCGCAAGGCTTATGAACATCGCGGGCTATGATTTTATCACGCTCGGCAACCATGATTTTAATTACGGCAAAGCGGAGATTGAGCGCTATCTGCGCGAGATAAACGCTGTGTGCCTTTGCGCCAATGTCTCCGCCATTGCGGGCGTGGAGAAAACTGCGCTCGTCACTTTGCAAAACGGCCTAAAGGTGGGCTTGACGGGGGTCACAACGCCCTTTGTCACCCGCTGGGAAAAGAAAGAGAACATGGTCGGCATTGAGGTCACGGATGCGTTCACCGCGGCGGAATCTGCGCTTAGTGAGCTGCGCGATAAGGGCGCTGATATAACCGTTTGCATTTATCACGGCGGCTTTGAAAACGATGTTGCCACCGGCGCGCCCATTTCCGCCACGGGCGAAAATCAAGGCTGGCGCATATGCAACGAGCTGGGCTTTGACCTTCTCCTCACGGGGCATCAGCATATGCCCGCCGAGAATCTTTCAATCGGCGGCACGTTTACCTGCCAGCCGCCTGATAAGGCGCGGCAGTATGTGCGCGTGGACGCGCAACTTGAGGTAGAGAACGGCGCGCGCCGCTTTACGGCGCAATCCGCGCTCTGCACCCCGCCCGCAAAGCCGCTGGAAACTGCGTGGGAGTATCTCGCGCCGATTGAGGAAAAAACCGCAAAATGGCTTGATACCCCTGTCGGGCGGTTGGATACGCCGCTTTTGCCCGATGAGCCCCTCAAAATGGCCGAAAACGGCTCGCTCATTGCGAACTTTTTCAACCAAGTCCAGCTTGAAGCGAGCGGTGCTCAGCTTTCCGCCACGAGCTTGGATAGCTCTGTCAAGGGCTTTTCGCAGAATGTCACGGTGCGCGATGTGGTTTCAAGCTATGTTTTCCCCAATACCCTGAAAACCGTTTACATCACGCGCGATAAGCTCAAGCTTGCCTTGGAGCGCAGTGTCGAGTATTTCGCGCTTGACGGCGCGGGTAAGCTCTGCGTCAGCGAGGCTTTTCTCCGCCCCGTGCCGCAGCATTTTAATTTTGACTATGTCTCCGGCGTGGATGTGACGGTGGATGTCCGCCGCGCGGTGGGGGACAGGGTCGTGTCTATTAAATATAACGGGCAGGAGCTTGACCCCGATACGAAGCTTACTATCTGTCTCAATAGCTTCCGCGCGGGCGGTGCGGGCGGCTACGGCGTTTATGCCGAGTGCGAAAGCGCGGGCGAAGTCCCCACGGAGATTGCCGAGCTTATCATAGATTACCTTGCCCGCCACGGCGATATAGTCGTTGATAAAACCAAGTGGATGAATATTATTTATTGATATAAGGAGTACACTATGAAAAATAAGGTATTTAAAGTCGTTCTTTTGCAGGCGCTTCCCGCCTCCGGCAAGTCCGAAGTCAGAAACTTCATGGCGAATGTCGAGCCGCAGCGCTTGCAGGATGAGTTTCACATCGGCGAGAATCTTCAGCTTGACGATTTCCCGTATGTTCACATGATGCGCCGCATTGATAACGAGCTTGAGGCAATGGGGCTTGCACGCATTTTCTACCCCGGCGAAGAGCCGTTTATTGACGGGCGCGATTGGGGTACGCTTTGCTGCCTTTTGAATGAGGATTACCATGACCTTATGAACCGCAATGTCGCCCACCCCGATTCCGCCGCTCAGCTTCTCTTTGACCGCATTGACGCTGCCGCAAAGCAGGCGGGGCTTCCGCCGCGCATGGGGCTTTTGCCCGAAAGCGTGCGTGCCGCCCTTGCCGAGAAGCTGGAAAACGAGGCGCGCGAAATGCTGGACGCGAAAAACGCTTCCTACCCCGATAGCTTCGAGGATAAAACCATTATCATCGAGTGCGCGCGCGGCGGGCCGGACGGTGCTTCCATGCCGCTCACGGGTACGTTCGGCTACCAGTATTCGCTCCCCATGTTCTGCCCCGAGATTCTTGAAAACGCCGTGCTCCTTTATATTTGGGTCACGCCCGAGGAATCCCGCCGCAAGAACGCCGACCGCGCCGACCCCAACGATCCCGGCTCCAATCTCCACCACGGTGTGCCTATGGCCGTCATGCTCGGCGACTACGGCTGTGACGATATGGAGTATCTTATCAATAATACGGAAGTGGCCGACACCGTAACGGTTTCGGCGCACGGCAAGACCTATCATATTCCCGTCGGAATATTCGATAACCGCGTGGATAAGACCTCTTTCCTCCGTGCCGAGCCTGCCGACTGGGACGCGGACAAAGTCGCCGATGTCACCGCCGCCGTCCGCCGCGCTACGGATGTGATGTATAAGAATTATTGCAAAGAAGCGTAA
>CAYRPD010000101.1:0-5396 GCA_964426095.1 uncultured Oscillospiraceae bacterium
TTTGCATCCATGTTCTTTTGCGAAAAACGAAAACCGAAATCACAAAGCGCACAACCTCTTCCAGCGAGAGGAGAAAATACACATACGGTATCTTAAGCCCCAGCACAAAGGCGCTCACATACCCCACGGGTACGCCGATAAGCCAAGTGCCTATCATGTCAATGACCATGACATACTTCGTCTTGCCGCCGCTGCGGATTATCCCGCCGCCGAGAATCATATTGAGCACCTTAAAAGGCGCAATGAGCGCATAGGCATACAAAAGGCGGCGGGTTAAAAGCTTCACGCTCGCTTCCACCTGATAAATCTCCACATACAGCCCGCTCATCGCCGCCACGACAACGCTCAACATCGCCGCGCCCACAGCGCCGTAAAGGATGAGCCGCTTTGCCTCAACATACGCCCTATCGTATTCGCCCTTGCCGAGCCGCTTACCCACAAGCACACTCGCCGCCTGGGAAAGCCCGCAAAGCGCACCGATAACCAAGCCCTGCACGGGGTTTATGAGCGTCATTGCGGCGCTTGAGAGCGTCCCCATATGGCCGTATATTGCGGCGTACACATTTTCCCCCACGCTCCACATCACCTCGCACACCAGCACCGGCAGCAGCATACCTAAATACTGCCCCCAATTAAAGTGCGTCTCACCCTGCACAAAAGCCGCGCTCCCACCTGTCATTGCCTTACGGCACTGCGGCAACAGCGCAAGCATAATGAGCACATTTGCGCACTGGGCGATAACAGTTGCAATCGCCGCGCCGCGCGCCCCCATGGGCGCAAAGCCGCATTTGCCGAAGATGAGCACATAGTTTATGCCGGTGTTCATCAAGGCGGAGACTATTCCCGCATAAAGCGGCAGCTTCGGCTTTTCGGCACAGCGGAAGAGCGTGGATAAAAGCGTTGCCCCCGCCGTGGGGAAAAACGTCCACGCGACAATCGCCAAATACTCCGCCGCGGCCAGCTCCGTGGCGGGGTCTGTAGTATAAAGGCGCATGACGCGCGCGGGAAAGAGCGCACACAACAGTGTAAACACCGCCGCCACGGCAAGTGACAGCGATAAATTAACCCAAAAGCTCCGCTTCACCTCGCGCGTATTCCTCTGCCCGAAATACTGCGACATCATTATGCCCGCAACCGCGCCCACAGCCGACACAACAACCGAGAAAACGGACGCAAACTTACCCGCAAGCCCCACGCCCGCCACGCTCACGCTGCCGAGCTGCCCTATCATAATTTGATCCACTATGCTAAACGAGGCCTGAAGCATGGATTGGAGCGCCGCAGGAACTGCAAGCGCGCAAACCGAGGCAAAAAAGGGGTGCTTTGTTTTCATAAACATATCTCCCGCATGGTTTAAATCTCGGCCTCAGTATAAGCGCGGATAGGCGCAAACGCAAAGGTTAAACGCGTAACCACGTACAAAAATTCAGGCCGTATTTTGTGAAAGCTTCACAAAATACGGCCTCAGTGCGTCATTACTTGTCAAAAAACGCGGAGCGGTTATAGCACGCTTCGGGTGCTGTCGCGCTCGATGAGCGTGACTGGCAGGGTAACGCTGCTCTCCTCGCACTCTCCCGCGCAAAGCTCTTTCAGCTTTTGAAGCGCCGTTTTCGCGCGCAGGGAGTTATCCTGACGGACGGTGGTGAGCGCAGGATGACAGAGCGAGGAAAGCGGGATATCGTCAAAGCCCGCAACGGAGATATCCCCCGGCACAGAAATCCCGTTTTCCGAAAGGAAACTTATAAGCTCCACAGCGTAATAATCGGAAACGGCGAACACCGCCGAAGCGCGGCGAAATTGGGGCAACTCCGCTTTATAAAAGCTCATTCGCTCGCGCCGCTCCATAGGCACAATGAGCCTTTCGCACGCGCGTCCTATTCCGGCATCGAACCCGTCCATACGCTCACGGTCAACGCCGGTTTCATTATCCGACAAGCACAGCGCCCGCTCATGCCCCAAGCGCGCGAAGTGCGCGCCCATCTGCCGCCCGCCGTCAAAGTTATCTATTTTAAGGTTCACTATGCGCTCAAAGCTCTCGCCGAAGCCGTCATACACCACGAACGGCAGACGCATACGGCGGCGCAGATACACATAGTCCTGATGGCAAAAGCCGATAACCACAAGCCCGTCCATGTTCCACATAGAGGCGAATTTCAAAATATCCTGCGCGTTCTTCGTCTTTTTCACCATCATGAAAAGCCCCTGCGCCTCAATCTCGGTGGAAAGGGCGTTGAGCGCGGACGCGATAAACGCATCATTGAGCGTCTGCCCCTCGTACTTTTCGTGGTCATTTACAAACACGCCGATAATGCGGGAAGAATTTTGCGCAAGGAGAATGCCCGCCATGCTGGGGATATACTCCCGCTCTTCCAAAAGCGCCTGTACACGCCGGACAGTCTCATCGCTCACCTTGCCCGTTTTCCCGTGGATAACGTTTGACACCGTTGCCGTGCTCAAGCCCAGCTCCTCGGCTATATCGCTTATTCGCACCCGCTGTGACACGCGCTTTCACCTCTTGTCAGCTTTCTTTTCTCTGCACACACTATACCATTTCTCCCCGCCCTTGACAAGCACGGCCAAGCGGAGTATCATCAATTTTGGATATATTGATTTGTGATTTCCCTCGAAAGGATATAACCAACGCATGAAATACACCGTTACCAAAGCCGCCGGGAAACCGGCGTATATACAGCTTTACGAGCAGCTGCGTGCGGACATACTCTCCGGCGCTATAGAGCCGGGTAAGCGCCTGCCGACAAAGCGCCTTTTAGCAGAGGAGACGGGCGTAAGCGTGATTACGGCGGCGCACGCGCTGGCACTTTTGACCGATGAGGGCTACGCCGAGGCGCGCGAGCGAAGCGGGTTTTTCGCCGTTGCCGTAGAGGGCAGCCGCGCCCCGGCCGCAGCGCCACGCCCCACGCTTTCCGACATGAGCGCCGAGGTCGGCGCGCCGGAGGATTTCCCTTTTTCCGTGTGGGCAAAGATAATGCGCCGCGTCCTATCCGAGCGCGGCGAGCGCATCCTCTCCCGCGCGCCGAACTTGGGGTGCAGTGAGCTGCGCGAGGCGATAAGCGAATACCTCGCCCGCTCGCGCGGGCTGGAGGTGCTGCCGGAGCAGATTATAATAGGCTCGGGCGCGGAGTATTTATACGCGCTGGCGGTTCAGCTTTTGGGGCGGGACGGCGTATACGCGCTGGAAAGCCCCTCGTACAGCAAAATCCGTCTCGTGTATGAGGCGAACGGCGCGCAGTGCCTGATGCTTCGCTTGGGCGAGGACGGTATACTCTCATCGGAGCTTGCTTCCTGTCAAGCCAAGGCGCTGCACGTCACGCCCTTTCACAGCTACCCCAGCGGCGTAACGGCCACGGCGGCAAAGCGGCGGGAATACGCCGCATGGGCGAGGGAGAACGGCGCATATATAATAGAGGATGATTACGATTCCGAGTTTTCCGCACTCTTTGCGCCCATTGAAACCGTGGCTTCCATAGCGCCGGAGCGCGTCATATACATCAACAGCTTTTCCAAAACCATCGCCCCCGCCATGCGCACGGGGTACATGGTGCTGCCGGACGAGCTGAGAGAGGAGTTTGCCCGCCGACTTGGGTTTTATTCTTGCTCCGTGCCGGTGTATGAGCAGCTTGTGCTTGCCGAGTTTATCCGCACGGGCGAGCTGGAGCGCTATATAAACCGCCGCCGCCGCGCCCTGCGTCAGCGGGCTAAGAATTGACAACATTTTTCTTTCGCAAAAGCTATAATAATCCGGGAACAAAAACGCGGATTTTTAAGTCATATAATTATTCACGGTTTTCTAATAATTATATAGTATACTCAAATTAATTCAAACTGTACTTTACGAGAAAGGAATTGTGCGATATGAAAAAACTCAAAGCTCTGTGCGCGCTCACGGCGTGTGCGCTTATCGTGTCCCTCGCCGCGCCCGCCGCGGCCTTTGCCGACAGCGCTTCATGCAAACCCGACGGCCTTATTGCCATTGACGAGGCTGTTACCGTAGCCGTCGGGGAAACGTATTATAATAACGGCGAAGTCGTGTTCAACAACGGCGGCACGGTATTTAATAACGGCGGGACTGTGTTCAATAACTCCGGTGTGGTGTTCAACAATGACGGGACAGTTTATAATAACGGCGGTACAGTCTACAATAACGCCGGGACGGTGCACAACAATTCCGGCTATGTAGAGGATAACAGCGTGGCGGCCGCCGCCGTAACGGGCGGGGAGATAATCTCCGAGAGCAAGACGGACAAAGCGGACAAGACCGATAAAACGGATAAAGCCGACAAGGCCGACAAAGAAGAGCCTGCCGAGGATGAAAAGAGCGAATACACCGTCACCTTTGCGGGCGATTACCCCAGGTTTATTGACACAAGCAAGATAGGCGATGTCGGCGCGCTGACCGTCACTGCCGATGATAGAATCACGCTTGCCCCCGAAGCGGGCGTAACCATAACCGATGCCGTGACAACGGCGGGCGCTTGCACCACCGATGATTCCGGCAAGATTACGCTTCAAAAGGTTGACCGTGACGGGAAACTCACCTTGAAATTCAAGCTCGATGCGCCTGTTATCGCCCCGGGTGAGGGCAGCTACGCCGATGATGTGCTCATCACGCTCACTGCTCCTTACAGCCACGCAAAGATTTACTATACCCTTGACGGCAGCACCCCTACCACCGAAAGCACACTCTACACCAAGCCCTTTGAAATTGATTCAAGCTGCATACTCAAAGCCGTAGCCACGGCAGAGGGCGCGGCGAGCAGCGAAACGGTAGAAGCAAGCTATATCTTCCCCTCTATAGCCGAGCTTGACTTCGGCACGGAAGAGCTTGGCTACAAGGCCGTTGAAGCACAGGCGCTCGCGGTGAAAAACACCGGCCTCGGCAAGCTTAAAATAATGAGCGTAAAGCTTGAGGGCGAGGATAAAGACAGCTTCACCCTCAGCACGGAAAAGGGCGGCACGGTTGCCACGGGGCAGAGCGACACGAAAACTTGGACGGTTGCCCCCAAGCGTGGGCTTGCCGTGGGCGAATATGAGGCCGAAGCCGTGTTCATTCTCGATTCCGGCGAAAGCATAGATGTGGATATCCATTTCAGCGTGACTGCAAAGGGCACTGCGAAAAATGCTGTAAAAGGAACGGCAAAAGCTTAAAATTTTTGTACTATATGCTCCTGGTTTGGTATAATACTCCAAACTAGGAGCATTTTCGACATTATATGTGCAAATGTATAAAAAAAGTCTGCATAAAATTGCTCGATTTCCGCAATGTAGTTATTGATTTATCTGTTAATTTACGTTATAATGTAGTCAATCTTGTGTAAATGAATGACGCACGAGAAAGCATCTACACGTCACCATTTATAAATAAGAAAGGAAGCGAA
>CAYRPD010000102.1:0-5296 GCA_964426095.1 uncultured Oscillospiraceae bacterium
GAGCAGATTGAAGCGCTCAGCGAGCGGATAGGGGAGCGCGCGGCGTGCTTAGAGGCGCGGCATCATCTGCCGTGGTATCTGCACGGTGTGCCGTATGCCGCATACTACCGCAATCAGCTTGTTCATGTCGAAACGCTTGAGGACATTCGCAGGATTGCGCATGATATTAAGCGCGATTTGAAATAAAAATAATAAAACAGCATATTTTCCACGCGACAAATTTATGTGTATTGAAGCAAAACACCTTCAGCAAGGGGGGGTATTCTATGACGCGTGAGCAGGAGGCCGCTGTTATCCAGGCCGTCCTTGGCGGAGACGTGAACGCTTATGAAGCGCTTGTCAAGGAATATGAGAAAAATGTATACAATCTTGCCCTGCGTATGACGGGCAACAGCGAGGACGCTTACGATATGTCGCAGGAAGCGTTTATCAAGGCGTATAACTCCCTCTCGTCCTTCCGCGGCGAGAGCAAGTTCTCGGTGTGGCTTTACAGGATAGTTTCTAACGTCTGCCTTGACTTTTTGCGCAGCCGCAACCGCAAGCCCACGCTTTCCCTCTCCGTTGAGGACGATGACGGGGACGAGGTGGAAATGGATATTGCGGACGAAAGCCAATCCCCCGAACAGCTCCTTGACCGGGCGCTCACGCGCGATGCCGTGCGCCGAGGGCTTGCCGCGCTCCCGCCGGAGCACAGGGAAATCCTGCTCCTGCGCGAGATTCAGGGGCTGAGCTATGAGGAAATCGCCGAGGCCTTGGGGTTAGAAGAGGGCACGGTGAAATCCCGCATTTTCAGAGCAAGAAAAAAATTATGCTCATTTCTTATAAAAGACGGGAACATTCCTGAGTTTGTCTCGTCAAGCAAAGAGAGAGGAGGTGATCTGTCATGAGCGGATGTGAATACTATCAGGAGCTTATCAGCCGTATGCTCGATGAGGATTTATCCAGGGACGAGCGCGCCGCTTTGGCGGAGCACCTTGGCACTTGTCGCGAATGCGCGGCAATGTATCAAGCGTTTTCCGCGTTGTCAGACACCATTACTTCCGATTTGGCAGAACCCCCGGAAGATTTACGAGATAACATCATGGCGAACATTCGCCGCAGTGAGATAGTGCGCAAAAACCGCCGCACCATATCCCGCCCGATGAAAAACCTTATCGCGGCGGCCGCGTGCGCGGCGCTTGTGGTAGCCGCTGTGGGCGGCGTTGCAATTGTCAACGGCCGCAGAACCGATGCCGCCGTGTACGAAAGCCGCACCAGCATTATCGCGTCCGGCAACAAATCCGTTGCCGAAGAAGCCGCCGCTTCCGTCACCGCGCCCACGCCCACCGTTGCGCCCACCCCCGTGCCCGCGCAGCAGTATGCCCCGGCCTACACCGTGCCTACCATTCCCGACAGCGAGAATTACGGCTACGTTCCCGAAAAGGGCACGGCCACGCAAAGAGCCGCTGTAGAAACTGCGCCCGTGCAGTTCCCGGACTTTTCGCCCGTTGCAACGGCGACCCCGACCCCGACTGTCACGCCCGCACCCACGGCAACTCCCGCACCGACTGCAACGCCCGTACCCACGGCAACTCCCGTGCCGACTGCAACGCCCGCACCCACCGCGACCCCTGCACCCACTGCAACGCCCGAACCTACGGCCACGCCCGAGGTGACGGACGCGCCGCTGGAATCTGCCCCCGTGCCGTCGGCGCAGCCGACCGCCACTCCGGCGCTTGACAGCGCCGAGCAAGAGGATGCGGCATCCTCTGATAAAGACCTTGCCCAAGGCGGCATGGTAACACCCGCCGCGAGCGCTGCCCCCACGCAGAGCGCCGCAGCCGCTCAAGCGCCCGCAAACGGCGCAGAGCAAGGAGCGAATAACGCCGAGGGCGAAGAGAAGAATATCGCCCGCAGTATTGACCTTAGGGCGATAGATATAACCGAGCTTACCGCAATGCTCCTCACAGATGCCAAGGATGAGGAAAAAGAGCCGCAGGAGAGCGACAGGGAAGCCAATGCGGAAAACAGCGCCGCCGATAACGGCGACAATGCCGCCGCGAATGAAGCTCCCGCGCCGAGTGCGCCCGTCCCGGCCGAGGGCGAGCAGCCGGATGACGCAGTCTCTTCCGCGCCCCCGGTTGTCGGCGTTCCCGTGCCGTTGGATGAGCATCTGAAAAAGCTTCTCCCGGAAAACACCGAGCCGAAGTATGTCGATATCATTTCCTATAAGCTTAACGATGAGGAAAAGACGCTTTTGGTGTGCATATGCGAGGATACCTTGCTTGTCCTCACCTATGACGAAAACGGCGAGCCTGTGTCCTTTACTCCGGGGCTGAGCGGGGAAGAGTATCTGACCGCGATTGAGCCGTATATCGTTCTCGCGCAGGAAGCTCTTGCCGAAAACGAGGCTTGACAAAAAATTAATTTCCCGTAAAGTTTGATAATTTTTATCAAACTGCCTTGAAACCTCTCCTTTTGTGTGGTATAATCACCGATATCTATACAGAATTGATATGTATGTCTGTGTCGATTCAGCATCCCACACGTAAGGAGAGGTTTCCCATTGAAGAATATTAAGGTATCCAATAACGTTATTCGCCGTCTTCCCCGCTATTTGAGGAAGCTTGACGAATTGATGAATAGCGGTGTCAGCCGCATTTCCTCGTTTGAGCTTGGCCAGCAGCTGGGGCTTACGCCCTCTCAAATCCGTCAGGATTTCAGCTGCTTCGGCGAGTTTGGCCAGCAGGGCTACGGCTACAATGTCGCGGCGCTCCACGGGCAGATAGCGTCCATCCTCGGCACGGACAGGGGCTACAGCGCCATTCTTGTGGGTGCGGGTAACATCGGCCATGCGCTTATGGATAATTTCTGCTTCAGCGCTTGGGGCTTCAGCCTTGCCGCCGCCTTTGATATCGACCCCGAGCTTATCGGCACGGAGTTTAACGGCGTTCCCATTCTCTCTATGGACAGCCTTGAGGATTATCTGCATTATAACCGCGTTGATGTGGCGGTTCTCACCGTTCCCAAGCACGCCGCCATTCCCGTCACGGATATGCTCACGGAAAACGGCGTTGAGGCCATTTGGAACTTCACCAATGTTGACCTTACCGCCCCCAACAGCTCCATTATTGTTGAAAATGTTCACTTTTCCGACAGTCTCCTTTCTCTGAGCTACTATGTCTCCGAGCGCATTGACGAAAAGGCCGCCCGTGCCGCCCGCGCCGAGAGAACGGAACGCAGCTGATTAAAGCTTATTAATTGATTGATTAATTGATTGAGATAAGAAAGCCCGCCTGTGCGGGCTTTCTGCGGTATATGCCTATGAAGTACGACAGTGTTATATTTGACCTTGACGGCACGCTTTGGGATTCGCGCGAGAGCATAGCCCAATCGTGGAGCGCTACGCTTCGCGCCTATGTTGGCTCTGCGGCGGGCGTTAGCTTGGACGATGTCACATCTATAATGGGGCTGACGCAGGGCGCAATTGCCGATAAGCTCTTTTCGCAATACGGGGAAAAACGGCATGAGCTTTGCCGCCTTTGCATGGATGGGGAGATCGATTATATCAAGCGCCACGGCGCGCTCGTGTATGACGGGGCGGAGGATATGCTCCGTGCGCTTTCCGCGCGTGTGAAGCTTTTCGCCGTCAGCAATTGCCAGCGGGAGTATATAGATGCGTTTTTCGCCCTCACGGGGTTTGAAAAATACTTTGCCGATTATCTCACCGAGGGGCATACGCACCTTAAAAAGGCGGAGAATATCGCGCTTATCGCGGCGCGCCACGGCTTAGAGCGCCCCGTTTATGTGGGAGATACCGCGCTTGATGAGCAAAGCGCGCGTCAGGCGGGCGCGGCGTTTATCCATGCCGCCTACGGCTTCGGCACGGCAGACAGCCCTGACGGGCGTATATCCGCGCCGTGCGAGTTGCTAGGACTTTTGTGCGAACAGGGGGAGAATATATGACAGCCGACACCATTGCCGCCGTAGCAACCGGCGGGCAGGTTTCCGCGATAGGAATAATTCGCGTTTCCGGCGAAAAAACCTTTGAAATAATAGATAAGCTCTTTTTCCCCGCCAACGGCTCGCGTATGTCCGAAAACGAGGATAGAAAGCTCATTTACGGGCGGCTTTGCGCGCGTGACGGTGGGCTGCTGGATGTGTGCCTGTGTACGGTCAGCCGCGCCGGGCACAGCTATACGGGCGAGGCGACCGCCGAGCTTCAGTGCCACGGCTCGCCCATGGTGCTTCGCGCGGCCTTGGAGGAGATTTTTGCCCTCGGCGCGCGTCAGGCAGGGCCGGGCGAGTTTACAAAGCGCGCGTTTCTCTCCGGGCGCATGGAGCTTACCGGGGCAGAGGCCGTGGCGGATATAATTGACGCGGAGAGCGTTGAGGCCGCGCGCAATGCCGCAGGGCAGCTCTCGGGCGCGGTTTCCCGCCGGAAGGAGCGGGTTTACTCGCTCCTTGCCGACATCGGCTCGCATTTTCACGCGGTGCTGGACTATCCCGATGAGGATATTGAGGAGTTCCGTCTTGAAGAGTATAAAACGCGCTTAGAAGCGGCCGTCAGCGAGCTTGCGGCGCTTTTGAGTACGTTTGAAAGAGGCAAGCTCATGCAAAGCGGCGTTCCCGCCGCGATAGTCGGGCGGCCTAACGCGGGCAAAAGCTCGCTTTTGAATGCGCTTTTGGGGTATGACCGCGCCATTGTCACGCAGATTCCCGGCACAACGCGCGATACCATTGAAGAAAAGCTCAACTTAGGCTCGCTCACCCTGCGCCTGACCGACACTGCCGGTATCCGCGAAACGAGCGATGAGGTTGAGCGCTTGGGCGTTGAGCGCAGCCGCCGCGCGCTTGAAAATGCGCAGCTTGTGCTTGTCGTGGTGGATTCAAGCCGCGACTTGACGGATGAGGATTTTGCCCTTATCCGCGCGGCGGAGCGGGCGAAGCGCGCGGTAGTTGTGCTCAGCAAGGCGGATTTACCCCGCTGTGTAACCGCGCTTGATACTCCGCTTCCCTGCGTCCCCGTCAGCGCCGTCACGGGCGAGGGGCTGGGCGCGCTGGAAAACACCATTGCCGCGCTCTTCCCCCTGCCGGAAGTCCCTGCCGGGGAGATACTCACCAATGCGCGCCAGGCCGAAGCCGTTTCCCGTGCGCTGGAGAGTATGCGCGCTGCTCTCGCGGCCATGCGCGCGGGCGCAACGCCCGACATCGTCCTCACCGAGACCGAGGGCGCAATGCGCGCACTCGGCGAGCTGACCGGCCGCAATATCCGCGAGGATGTAACCAACCGCATCTTCTCCCGCTTCTGCGTGGG